>JAPCJV010000033.1 GCA_027886785.1 Nitrososphaerota archaeon
CGTTAGCCGAAGCAGTTATGGTTGCTGTAGTCCCAACTGTGCTGGGTAGAGTCCAGAGAATGGCTCCGAAACTTGCTACTGGGGCACTAGAGTTCGTTGCTAGGTCGCCTGCCGCGATGTACACCTGTGTAGCACTGAGTGCTCCAACTGAAGCAACTAATCCGATCTGGATTTGGTTGGTTGGTGCGGTCGTTACCAAATTATTGTAGGCGTCAGCATAGGCTACGCTCACGTAGGCTGTGCTACCATTCACAATCCATTTGATATTTGGACCGGTCGATGCTGCAATATTCACCACTAGAGTGGAGATCGGACCTGGGGATGTCGTTACCGACGCAGAGGCTGCGGAAGCAATTGTCTTGGTTGTCGAAGAGTCGACCGGCGCTGGTGCTGTGGCGTTAAAGTATGCAATGTCTCCAGATGTTGTGTTCACAGCTACTGAAGAAGCGACTGCTCCTGAGCTGTTAGTCGTCAATGTGATTGTTGAAAGACCATTGGAGAATTTCGCATTGTATCCTGCAGTTGTAGCACAAGGTGACTTGCATAGGTTCAAGGTGATTGGAACACCTGATTGTCCTAGTCCACCAATAAGTGCTAGCGATTCCTGGACGTTCACTGAAGAACCAGCTTTGACAGCAGTTCCAGAAGTAGGCAGAGTCTGCCCAAGAGCAGAGAGAGTTCCGGTTACAAGGTTTCCACTTGACCCAGTGTATTGGGTTACACCCTGGAATATTGTTCCTGCAAGCTCGCCTACAGTGCCGTAGACTGAAGATTGTAGATAGTTGAAAGGCAACGTGAGGCTTGACCCTGATTGGCAAGTAGCGAGTGCGAAGTGGCTGTTACCTGCAGCTGCAGTTCCACATGATATGGTTGAATAGAGATTTGGTGCAGAATAGAATTTACCACCCACACCCGTTATGGTGATGTTGGTAATTGCGCCCGTGAACGCAACCGCATTAGCGAATGCATCCGACAAAGACAAGGTTACTTCCTGAGCCGGAGTACCTGCTCCTGTTCTTGCGTATAGCACACCACCTACGCTGCTACTATTAGTTAAGTAGTCAGTTCCATATTGGACTGCGCCCATGGTGAAGTAGAAGGAGACCTTTGATGGGGCTCCAGCTTGAGTCTGGACAGATGTAGTTGTGGCGCTATTTAGTGCTGTTCCGATCGTTGCTGTGACTGCTGTAGCGTCTGATTGATCGTTACTTGGAGTAAAAGTCGTCGAGGCTCCAGATGCTGTCGTTACTGATGTGGAAGGACTCAAGGACGCGGTGAACCCGGGGTCTGGATATGTTGCATTAGCAAAACTCCAAACAATAGGAACTCCTGCTTGAGCTGAACCCAAAGTAGCAGTGACCGTAATGGGCGAACCTCCAGCTGTGAAGGATGTGCCGATTGCGTTGACTGAGATTTTGGTTGAAGCGATATTCCACTCAGTGAAAGATCCTCCAGCATAAGTGGCCGTGCTGCTTGCGTCCACCACCAAAGTCGTGAAAGTTCCTGCGACTGGGGGTGATGATGCTGCAGATCCCGGACCTGTTAGGGCTTCAAGGGCTAGATTAGTGGAGAACCCTGGTGGAAGACCTCCTCCAGCACCGCTAGTGCATTGGACTGCGCCTGACGAGAACGCGCCGGCAGTGGCTAGATTAGTACCACATACTGGTGGGCCGCCTGTAGCGAACGTCCATCCACTTGGTGCCAGAACTGTAATCGAGGTAATCGAATACGCGTTCGTGGCGGGATTGGAAACTATCACGTGTAATACGGTGGTAGTGTTCGCTCCAATTATGATGTTGGGCGCTCCCGAAACCGTTGGAGGGGCTCCATTTGATGTTGGACTGATTTTGACTGCATTTGTCCGAGCTCCGCCGTTAGCGGCGAAAGCCGGTAAAAACGCGAAAGAACTGCCGACTAGAAGTATTGTAACAACTAGTACGGAGAGTCGTGTAGTGTCTGATTTATAGTTCATAGAGCTTTCAAAAGCGACGGAACTCGTTTTTATTATATATATCTTTTCCATTAGCGATCAGTAAGATGAGATGAGAAAAAATTCGATCTAGAGCACAAATCTGTAGTGCCAGAATATCTCGGGGAGATTTTAGGACAGTCCTTCTCATTCGTTTCAAATTGAGATGGATCGAGAATTAGTTCTCAACTGCCGTTCACTATATGAAATATTTTCACGTCAGAATCCTGATAAATGAGAGCGAGGTTCGAACTGTTAGAATTCGCGAAATTGTTCCAGGGATAAAATTGGGGCACGGGGGGCAGTGATAGAGTTGTGACGTTTGTCACAATAATGTAGTTCGCGCTCTCATTGGCCGCGATTTTTAAGGCGTCAGGGGAAGTCCTAGCGTATTCACTGAAACAGATGCGCCCAATGATCAAGTTAGTAAAAGTAAATCTCCAGTCTGACACGGATAGGTATTTTGATGTGTTATCTGTATGGTCTCTGAGCCAGTAAATTGCATTGTACACCGAGGCCTGCGATTGAGCTACCACCCCAGTGTTGGCCGAAGCGTCCACGACCATGGATTGGCCCCACGATCCAATGATAATCGCTCCAAAGAAAACTAGGATGACAAACACTCTTGGAATCAAACTGCTTTGCGGGCCGGACTTTGCCTTCTGCGCCGCAGTCCTCGTCCTCAAGGATTTGCTTGATTCGGGCAAGAGGGAAGATAACCCGTAGCTGGCCATAAGTGTCAATGGAACTAAGGCTTCGAAGGAAAACCTCCACGCGGAAGTGTCGACGGGCGCTGCTACTATCAAAGTCAGAAACCAAATGATGGGAACAAACAAGAAAGGATCTTTCGCCGCGCGTATCTTATACAGATAGATTGCTATCAGAATGATCATTACAATGAAAGCATAGTCATCGTAAATTTCCAGCGCCAAATATCCGAGGACCGGTACAGCACTTAGGGCGTTAGAGAGAGTCGTACCTCCGGATAAAGCTCCTCCCCCGGAAGAAGCAAGCTGTATTATTTTCTGTCCAAGTCCCGGATATAAGACTAAAGGAACAATGGCGGGAACTACGAGGATTATGGCGGGAACCAGATAATCTCGCAACGTTGATCTTTTTTCCTTTGTTCTCAAGAAATGAAGTAAAGGCATGAAAAGAATGGCAGGAATAAGGGTCAGCAGAGTATAGTGAGAAAAGTATGCATTGACCGCTGTTATTAGGAAGATAACCCAGGCCGAGTACGAGAAGTTACTCGAAAGCGTATTTAGGGCGATTAGGAGAATTAGTGCAGACAGGATTCCGTAGAAGTTCGCGTAAAGCCCTGAATTAAACACGCTTCCAAACCAGATTGTTCCTGATAGGACGTAGATTGTTGAAGCAATGATCGCGGCTCTTGAGTCAGAAAAAATTCTTTTTGCTGCCGAGAAGAATAGGAGCTGAGAAAGAATTACCAAGATTGCCATTGTGTAGCGAGCGGTGATTAGCGGCTCGCCGCCCACTAGCAAGATTCCCGAAGCCAGCTGATAATGGACTCCATAATATAGGACTCCACCTGGGATGGATGTAAATCCACCAGAAATAAGCGCCAGAGCAGCAGTGACATGGACAGAATAATCCTGGCTTTGGTATTCAGGGAATATGGGGTATTTCGCAAAGTATGCCAGAAGCATGAACACTTGGATGAGGAGAAGTATTCCTACAAAGAGGTCCGGTCTCGTGGGCCGCGGGAAATTCAGTCTTCTTCTTCTAACCACGGAAATTGCTAGCGCAACAAATCCGATCGCGATAATCCCATAAATCGTTCCAACTTCTATCCCGGACAAGCCGCCTAGCTTTGAAGTTCTAACCATCAAGACTATTGTATCGATGGAAAGTCCCAAACCTAGGTAAATCCCGAGTCGTTCAACTAGAGAATCTCCTTTTCTCCAGAAGCGAAATAGCTCCCCAAAGCCTATTCCTGGGACAAAAATCTCGAGAATGTAGAGAACATATCCTCCCCAGAGGGCTTCCGAGGCCATTTAGCGAGCGACGAGCTCTTCCGGTGTTAACATAAGTCTTGCCAAATTGTGAGAAGCTCGCGCTAATTCATTTTATCGTCAACGTAACTTGCGATCTGGGGGAAACGGTGAGCTGATTATAGATCGCGTACACAGTAACCAGGTATTTTCCCGGAGGGATAGAGACAAGAAAGATTCTTACAGACGAAGTGGAGTTTGGATCAATGCTTATCGAAGCGGTTGAAATTACGAGATGACCTGAACTATCGTTCACGTTGGCGAATAGAGTAGCAGTCAATGGAATCGGCAAGAAATTTCGATAGCTTGCGACGATCGAGGTCGAGCCATTTCCGATCGAGATGTTCGGCAAAGCTGTGGGAACCAGTAGCTGGCTTACCGGAATCCTGACAAAAATTTCTTTTTGATGAGTGTCTGAACCGTTTACTGAGACAGATCCCTTTGGAGGAGTATAGTTGTAAGCGAAATCAAGACTCCCATTGAATCGATAGTGAATATCGAAATTGTATTTTCCATTCTGTAACCCTGAGAAAACGACGGAATTGTTGGAGCTAGACTTTATGGTCTGATTGAGATTAATAGACCACGAAAAGTTAGACAAAAGTCCAGTTTCTATGAAAGTAACCGAATGGAAATTTTGGGGCTCAGTCGTTAACGCCGAAACATTTGAAATCGGTATTTCTACTTGAATCGAAGCGGATTGATTGTTCGTCCCAGTCACCGTGGCTGATGCCGAGGTCGGGATCAACTGACCCAGCTGGAATGTTCTTGAAAAAGTTCCGATTTCGTTTGCCTGGACAAACCCATCCGACCAAGTAACTTTGTACGTGTAGGGCGGAGACCCACCGTTTGCGCCAATGCCGAAAGATACGAGTGTTTGATTTCCCGGCTCAGGGAAAACCTTTGCAAAGAAGACGTTCGCTTGGAGAGATGTTAAAGCGTTGGTACTTGAAGTGACCACCTGAGTAACTGTTACAGGTCCTAGAGATATTACTGAAGGGGGATGATAGACCAAGACTGCCGCTCCCAAAAGGACCGCAGTAGTGGCCATCGTCACTAGGATCTTAGATTTTCGGTTGAACTGGAATCTCTTTGCGGGAACACTCGTTGAAATTTGTTCAACATACTGCTTATTGCCATAAATGATGTAGGATGTAAGTTGGAGGAATACTCCTACTATTAGGGAGTACAGACCATACGTTGCAAAAAGATTTGAAGAGCTGCTAAGTCCTAGGTTGAGATAAGCAGCCGAGAAAATCATCAGAATTGCGAACGCGAGAATGAAAGCTGCTCCCCAGTTGTGTCCAAAGAAAAACAGGACTCTCCTGATGAGAGACATAAGCGCGCCTAATGAGCTATTGATTGAATTTGTGTTTAAATTTACTCTTCGTTCACTCGTAAAAATTCATACCCTACAGCGGACAAAAGTTATTTCTTAGTTCAGAATGGCAAAGTCCAGAGAAGAAACTTTTGCAAATAGTGGCTGGCTTGCAACAGGGAACCCAACCTAAAAACTCGGCGAAGAAAGTGGCAGTAATTCCAGCCTACAATGAAGAAAAGACAATCTCTAAAGTACTGCTTCTTACGGACAAATTAGTCGACCAAATTATCGTTGTTGATGATGGATCCACTGATCTAACGGGAGACATAGCAAGGGCACTTGGCTTCATCACTCTCAAACATGAAATAAATGAGGGGAAAGGTGCCGCATTGAGAACGGGGATTAGATACGCCCAGAAGGAAACTAACTTTGACATTTTGATTACGATGGATTCTGATTTACAGCATGACCCGAATGAGATACCGCTGCTTCTCGATCCCATTCTCCAAGGTTCTGCAGACGTTGTAATAGGTGTGAGACCAATGGTAGCAGGGGTAATGCCACGGGATCGAATAATTGGAAACAAGCTGCTTGACGCAATGTCAAATAACAAGAATGAGAATAAGCATCGAGACACTCAAAGCGGATTTAGGGCGTATTCAGCCTCAGCTCTCAGCAAAATTCACTTTCTCGAAAACGGAATGGCCATCGAATCGCAAACATACATTGATGCAGTGTCTGCCGGGTTGAGGATAAAGGAAGTACCCATCTCTACGACCTATGTGGGAATAACACCCAAGAGAAGCCGATTGAATCATTTCTCGAGTATCATAGATTATCTCCTAACTCGAACGATTGCTGATAGCCCTCTCCTATACCTTGGACTGCCGGGAATCATAGGGGTGTTATTAGGAGTTCTAGCTGGAGTACGGGTCGTTCAAATCTTCGTAAACAATCACCAACAGATCGCGGCAGGAACTGCTCTCATTTCCGTAACCTTCATCATCATAGGGGCGGTTTTGATTGCAACTTCCCTGATTATTAAGCTCATAAAGATTCAGGCTCCGCGCTAATTGAATATCTGCCTTGTTAACAGCTATTATCCTCCTTGGGTAGGAGGAGCTGAATCCTATGTCAAGAATTTGGCCAATGCCCTAACCTACAGGGGACACGAAGTTACGGTCTATTGTTCTGAAAAGCCTCTCAAAGCTGGGATCAATTTTGACGATAAGATCAAAGTGGTTAGAATGCATACTCCGCTCCTGATTTATGGAACGCCGCTTGTGCTATTTCCGCCGTCAATAATTGTAGAAGATTTTCACATCATTCATGCCAATTTTCCGAGCCCGTACCTAGCGAGCGTTTCGAGCTTTGCAGGGGAGGTTGCCAGGACTCCCTCTGTCCTAACTTGGCACAACGACCTGCCGCCTGTTACATCGGGAGCGGGACTTCTCGTTAAAGTGCACAACTCCATTGCTCCGGCTTATCTCCGTAATTTTGACAGGATCATTGCGACCACTCCAGCTTACGCGAAAAGCTCCGAAATTTTGAGAAGGTTCTCATCCAAAGTGAGTGTTGTGATGAATGGGGTAGATACAAAGCGATTCTCTCCCGAAGTAAGGGGGGATAGAATCCGAAATATGTACAATCTGGAAGGATGCAAGATTGTGTTATTCGTAGGGGCGCTCACGACTTTTCATTCGTACAAAGGAGTTGATGTTTTGATCAGAGCTTTTAGTTCCGTCTCAAAGAAATTTCGAGATTCGAGACTTGTAGTTGTGGGCGCAGGTAACATGCTTTCATCCTTCAAGAAGCTGGCTAGCGGTTTGGGAGTTTCTGAAGCAGTTGTGTTCCCGGGGTATGTCGACGATAACCTCCTCCCCGAATTCTACGCGGCTTGCGACGTCTCAGTTCTACCGAGCAAGAATTCTTCTGAAGGGTTCGGATTGGTCCTGATCGAAGCGATGGCGTGCGGGAAAGCGGTGATAGGTTCACGGACGGGAGGCATAGTCGACGTAATCAAGGATGGAAAAAATGGAATCTTGGTCGAACCAGGTGACCAATTGGAGTTAGCTTCCGCGATTGCGTATCTCTTTGAAAATCCGGACAAAAGGGTAACGATGGGTAATGCGGGAAGGGAATTCGCGGAGCTTTTAGATTGGAGCAAAACTGCTGAAAGAGTCGAGGCGATTTACAATCAAGTTCAGCCTAGACGTTAGAAAATTACTAAGGCTACGACTTAGGACAATCTTGATTGTCGGTTTAGCTGCACGACTTATCCTCGCCCCCTTTTTCGCGCACCCGTTCGACATGAACGCCTGGTTCATCAATGGCCAGAATTTGCTAGATGGAAACCAATCACTACTTTACTTCTTAGTCCCGTACCGCTACTCCTTCTTCCTTTTTGTTTTTCCAGAAACTTGGCTCTTTAATCAATTGGCAAGCCACCTCCCGAGTTTCACTTTTCATATTTCCTCATTAGATCCCAGACTCAACCCCGGGAGCCGTTGGGGAATTTCGGTAGTTCCGGGATTACTCTATGATTTTGTTCTTAAGTTGCCACTGATTGCTTCTGATGCTCTCGTGGCAGTGTTTACTTATAGAATTGCAGTTCGCATATTCAGGGATAAAAATTCCGCAGCCATCGCGTCTGCTCTCTGGTTTCTTAACCCACTAGTTATCTGGGTGTCGTCGGGATGGGGGATGTTTGACACTCTACCCACACTTTTTACCGTACTTGCGTTATACTTCTCATTAAAAGGAAAATTTAGTCTGGCTGCTCTGATGCTCGTACTATCGGCGTTGATGAAGTTCTACGCAATAGTATTGTTCGTTCCGTTTTTCATTTTAGTCTGGAGGAAATCGGGTGTTCGAGGCCTGGTGCTTCCATTGATCACCACGACAGTTTCTCTCTCAGTTTCTGCAATCCCATTATTCTTCATATCTTCGCCATTGTCTTATGTTACGGCCTCATCCCCTTCCGCAGAATTTCAGTATGCTGGACTATCCATCTGGACTCTTTTCTCCACCATCTTCTCGAACGCTAATTTTTCGTTGATTTCAGAGATTTTGATAGTGCTCGGAATGACCTTGACGTATCTTGTTATTTTCCGAAGCAGGTCCCCTCTTCATGATTCTGTGACGACTGTTTGTTTTTTTCTAATCCCCATAATTGTTCTTCTGATGTTTTACAAGTTCGTTGGAGAGAACTACTTCGTTTGGATGATTCCGTTCTCCTCAATTATTGCAGTGAACATCAAGCGCATTAATCGAGCTCACTGGTCGATTTCTCTTGTCGCTTTTATTTCGAGTATCACTGACTCACTCCTACCTTACTACATGTTGCCGGTCTCACCGTGGATCGGAGGATTTCTCATAGCTGTCTTGGGTTTGGTCGCTTCAGACAGAGTTGCTCCAAATGGCACTGGAATTCAGGGCATAACATTTGGAAAAATATTTCTTTCAACTCTAGGAATCATTTCCTTCGGAATTCTTGTTCTAATGCTGATAACTACCGTTTCTCTAGTAAGGGAAGGGCGAAATCGAAAGGTAGAAAATTTGGCGAATGTGGTTCCGTCTTGAGTCAAAGAATCATTTCTTTAAAACTAGGTTTTGCAGGATTCTGAATGCTTCACTTGGCATCGTCATCTCAAAAGAAGTATGTTGTTGGTCTAGATGAAGATCTGTACCAATCAATCAAAGAAATAATCAAGGGAAAGGGTTTTGCAGCAGTTGATGATTATGTTAACTATGTGCTTCGCATATCTATCGGCAAACAAAAAGAAGCCTTCGACCAAGAAGATACAGAGGCGATAACCGCTCGATTAAAGGCGCTGGGGTACATTTAACTTCCAAATAGAATCCTCTTCTCGGATATTTTTAATGATTTGAGAGCCATCCACTGTGCTCGGGATCGGAAGTTTCATCATACCGAGAATCGTCGGAGTGATATCCTGTATTCGAAATTGTCCGGAAGAATTTGAAACCCCGCTTCCGAAATATGCGAAAATACCTGCCCGTTTATGAACCCCTTTTTTAGTCAGCAAAGGCTTTCCCGTGAGCTTACCATTATTCAATCGCGAAGAATCAATAGCCCAACTCTCATTAGCTTCGATCACGAATTGACCTATAGCCTTCTCCGAGTATTTGCCCCAAAAAATTTCGCTGGTTCTAAAGATGTTTCTCAGAAGGCCTTGCTGTTTCAATTCGTTTAGCTGCGAATAAAGTGTGTCCGACTCACTGATTTTCTCTTTTGATATTCGTATCCAAGCTACGGGCTCATTAATGCCAAATGAACTGACAGGGGAGCTTAACTTGTTTGAATCATCTACCAAGAAACCACTTGTAGCTTGATTTTTTGTATATCTAAGGAGTCTTGGAAAATACCTTAGAGCAATTTTGTAAATTCTGCTCGAAAATCCTGGCTTACTTAGCATATCCCAGTTAAAGCCTAGAGAGAACAGTATTCTCGATAGAATGGATTGCCTTGTAACTAAGTATCCTTTGAATTTCAGCCACTCGTTGATGAAAAACACATTATCAATTCGCCCGAAACCATGGTCCGAGACAATAATTAGGTGATCATCTTTGTCTAGTC
>JAPCJV010000330.1 GCA_027886785.1 Nitrososphaerota archaeon
ACAGCAACCGCCACACAAATCAAATACACGTACCATACCCTGACGAAGGAAAATGCCAGTGCTGTCAGGACTCTGCTCTCGTCCGAAGAAAGCACGGACAAACTTGGAAAGTGACTGATTTGGGATGGAATGGTCATGAGGGCGCTGAATTCAAGGGCGACAAATATCCCGATTAAAATTAATGCAGCGTATTTCCATCCTTTCTTGAAAAAAGAAAGCGATGAAGTGAACCTCGTTACACCTTTTCCATGGGTGTACAGAAATAGCTTCGAAATAGACCTGTGGTTTACCCAAGAATAAAATTTCATTATTGGGTCCTTGTGGATCCCTCTTGGTTCTTCGACAAACTTGTATCTCTCTGACCACAGCGAAAATTCTCTAAGAAAGATAAACTGCCAGATTACGACCGCAATTATTAGGGCAATTATGGAATATGCATAATTGATCCATTGTCCGGTCAAGGAATAATTGATAATTGCTACGCCAATGCCGTGACTGACTTGTTTTCCTGGCCCGGATCCGAGGGAGAATATTTCACTCGAAACTAGATAAAAAAGACCGACCGCCCAAGAAGTTTGCGTGTTGTACGCGATTCGGCTAAGCGAGGCAGGTATGTATAGTGAAGTAATTCTGTACCAAGCGCTGGATTGGGAAATCTCCGATAGATCGATGTAATCTTGAGGAATTGATTTTACCGCTTCGTACACTCCGAAAGCGATATTCCAGGACATGCTTGTGAAAATCAAAACGATAACTGCGAGATTGACACCTAGTTCTCCAGGAATGACATTTACGATCGCCAAAATGACGATAGGGAAAAACCCCAGTATTGGGATGGACTGGAACACGTCAAGAACGGGAATAATTATGGACTCGGCACGCTTGTTTCGACCGGCAGTTATTCCAATAGCCAAGCTAAACAGAATGCTCAGAGCAAGCGCCACGAGCATCCGGGTCCAAGAGAAAATTATGTCAATGGCGATCTCGAGGACGCTGAATTCTGCCGTTTGGCGGCCGACCTCCCCAGAATTCTAAGAGCTTCCTTTTCCGATGGTAATAAATTGAACTTGATGAGGCGTACGGAGTCTGGTTTCAAATCAAAATTAAGATCCGGAAACCATACTGATCGATTTATGTCACAAAGATTTTCCCGACTTCAGAGTCGCGTTTCTAAATTCTTATTGCGTGGTAAGCAGCTTTTGTGGCTCAGCGTTCTTTGGGAATTGCTGCTCTGCCTCTTCCTTTTGCTTCAATGAAGCAAGCGCGATCAATGATTTGATTTTCTTCTGATGATTGGAGGCGCTGTTCGTACATTTGAGCCATTTTGGATAATCCGTAGTAGCTTCCGCCAGAACTAGCAATACATCTACGAGTTTGAAGTTCGTGGCGATAGCATCCACAAATTGGCCGCCTTTCTCCTCCTCCACTGCTTTCTTGTCCAGATAAGCGACGTAACCCTCCAGTTTACCCAGATCGGCGGGGTTCATTCCTAGCCAACACCCACCGGCAATTCAAAAATAACGGCCAGTCAATACAACTAAACCATTGCATCGAATAAAACGAACCCATTTCGTTTGAGACGGAGCTGGACAGAAAATCAATTCCTTTGTAAATTTCTGTAAACTTGGGCCCTTTCTCCGTGCGACTATAGGAGTTGAATCTTGCAGGATCAATACTTGCAAAGAAATCAGGAATCAGACATTAACCCAGATGAAGTCACAGCTTATCCCTTGAGCTCCAATTCAACAAAGAGTTCGAAAGAAATGGATCGCGATCAAAAACTGGAACCGAAAATGGTCGTCACGTGCAAAGCTTGCGCAAAAGATTTCGACAGCACTTTTTCGGTCGAAGATTTTGCCACGCTTTCAAAGGAGCAATATGAAGCCGGAACTCTTCATCTTTGCCCCCATTGCGGGAACCTTTCCATATATGTCCTCAAGGACTATCATGAACAACGAAATTAGCATTATCGTGTTTCTGCCTAACTCTCGAATTGTTGTGGTAACCGGGTCGTGGACGATCTAAACAGGCATATATGGCGTGGACACCTTATCGAAACGTACCTTGATTTGTTACGACGGCTTTTCGATCAAAGCTCTGTAAGAATCCGACTCTCAGAAACAATCCATAACGGCAACCAGGTCAAAGTTCAGTTGGCAAAGTCCCTCAAGAAAACGCGCTCGAATCAGTTACTAAAAGGACAGCCTCAACGGAGAGCCGAAGAAGCGACCGAAGATTATTTGGAAACGATCAATTCTCTCATAGATGAGAAAGGGTTTGCAGCCTCCGTGGATATCGCGGAAAGGATGAAGGTGTCAAAACCGACTGTAACGAGCATCGTGAAAAAATTGGACAAGCAGGGGTACCTTGTCCACGAAAAGTACCGCGGGATGAAGCTGACTGAGAAAGGCAGGAGACTAGCGGAGGAGATGAAGAAGAAACATGACCTCATTACGAGCTTCCTCGTTCTTTTTGGAGTGGAGGAAAGTTTGGCTCGGCAGGACGCGGAAAAAATAGAACATGTAATTCATCCAGAGACCCTGGAAAAACTCGGAGCATTCACTCGGTACATCTTGTCTAATCCTGAGCTAATCAAAAAGTACCGGGGTACATTTAGGTAGTCTACAATCAATTCCCGATTTCAATGACGGTTTTGATTTCTTCTTGACTTTCTGGATTGTACGCCTCGATCGCCGTCTCGAATTTTTCTCTTCGAGTTATGATACTGGGAAGAAAGTCGGGCCATCTACTTTGAATTTTTTGCAGATCTTCCACGCCCTTCTCAAAATAGGTCTTGTTCGCATTTACTGATCCGAAATGAAGTTTGTTTCCAAGCACCAAATCCGTGAAGAGTTTTCCCACGTTTTGAGTCTGCTGAGCTTCAGGGTAGATTCCCAAAAAGCAGACGACTCCGTTTAGAGAGATTAGTTCCTGCGCGTCCGGCGCGACAGAAGGACTTCCCGTCACTTCAAAAACAATGTCATATTTGTCACTCAAAGA
>JAPCJV010000331.1 GCA_027886785.1 Nitrososphaerota archaeon
AAAGGATGCATTTCTAGTTTTTCCAGCTTAAATAAGGTGAAAATCTCGAAGATCTCCGTTACACCCCATGGATCTAAAATTATTTGAGATAAATGTCGCTGTGCGAAACGTCGACGAGGCCGTGAGTTCTTACCTAAAGTTATTCGCGGATCTCGGCCTGAGCGCGGGACATCAGTTTGAAGTGAAGAAAGAACCCATCCAGGCGAAATTCAACCGTATGCCGCTGGAAGCAAACGGCGGTGGTAAGGCTTTTCTTTCAATGATGGAATCCACCGCGCCCAATAGTCCCCTAGACAGGTTCATCAAAGCACGTGGGCAAGGACTGTTTTCGCTGAGTTTCAAGGTTCCAGACATCGACCAAATCGCAAAACTGCTGGCCGAGAAAGGGGTAAGGACTTTTCCCAAAACTCCGGTTGATTTTCTCTCTGAGAGAACGATATGGATTCATCCGAGGGAGAAAGCTACGCACGGAGTGCTATTGGAGCTCCACGAAGAGAAATAATTCTTTCAATGGACCAAAATGCCACGGATGATCTTGCCCGATTCCATATCCGAAAAGACTTCGTTAATCTGACCCGGCTCGTACTTGGCAGAAATCAATTCATCGAGCAGGAGTTTGCCTGCAGTGTATAGATTGATGTATCTTGCAGCGTCATACCTTGGATTGGTCGATCCATACCAGCTTCCCTTAATCGTCTTTTGCGACCCTACAAAATCGAGGGCAGGTATGGAAATCGTTGCCGTGGGGCTTTCCGCTCCAACTATTACGGTAGTGCCTCCCGGTTTGATCAGGCTGTAGGCGAGCTCCATATTGTGATGGTTTCCCGTCGCTTCAAAAGAATAGTCGACTCCCTCAGAAACTATTGAGAGCAGTTTGGCTTTCGGATCCCCGTCCGTCTTGATCGAATGCGTGGCACCAAACTTGAACGCTCCTTCTAGCTTGCTGTCATACCTGTCAAGAACTATGATTTTTTCCGCCCCTGCGATTTTTGCCCCCTGCACTACATTTACGCCGACTCCGCCCACTCCAACCACTGCTACAGTACTTCCAGGCTTTACCTGTGCGGTATTTATCGCGGCTCCAACGCCCGTCATAACTGCGCACCCCACAACCGAAGCCTTGTCCAGTGGAACCGTGTCCGGTATTTTCACGAGATTTCTCTGATGAAGGATTGCATGATCAGAATGAAGTGCGGTGCCCGAACCGTGATGAACGGGATAACCTGCCTTATCCTTGATCTTGATTTTCCCACTGGGGAGAGTCGCGTTGAGGAGAGAGGTGTTTCCGTTCTTGCAAAGATTAAGGTGTCCGGAGAGACAGTATTCGCAATTATTGCAGGAATAAATCCAGACCGCGAGGACGTGGTCTCCCTTCTTGAGGGCTGAAACATTGGTCCCGGCTTCATAAACGGTGCCGGCAGCTTCATGACCGGGGACAAGCGGGAGAGGGACGTTTCCAAAATGTCCGGAAGCAACCGATAGATCCGTCCTGCACACTCCAGACGCGGCGATCTTTACAATTACTTCATCCGAATCCGGTTCAAGTAGCTCCACTTCTTCAATTTCGAGGGGCTTGCTGAAGTTACGCAGTACGGCCGCTTTGGATATCACGTCGCGTAGAAACTCAATTTGTCTATAAATGAATTGACGAGTTTTTCTGACAAAGAATTCATCCATTTTTTGCGATTGCGGTGTACGACATATCAGGTTCGGGAAATCGACAAGGCTTAAAGCAAACTAGTTTAGTACCGGACAAAAGAAGGACCCTGCCGAGCAAGTTCGACTTTCAAATCGACGAGGAATATGAGAGGAGAGTCGCAAGAGAGTACAACCTGTTAGACGGGGATCAAAGGGAGCTTAACATCGCAGGCGCATATACCCCCGTCCCGGGAATTTACTCGCTCGGTTGGCAGGGTTGGAAGGATCAGCCGAATGCAGATTTTGTAGAATCTCTCATCGACTGGCATAACGGTTTCCTGCGAGATCACTCTTCAGATCCCTTCTACCCAGAATTTTCACCGCTAATCTACCGGGGTGAAATTGAGGTCGAGGATCTAAAGCACTACCACAAGCGGCTCATGGCGACCACTTCCGAGGTATTCATGTTCGAGGGACTCGCGCATGTTCGCGCCCACATGATCGGTGCCAAGGAGGTCAGGGATCTCATTGCAAGACACATCTTCGAGGAAACAGGACACAATGAAATGTTCGCTGATTTCATGGTCGGCGCGTACAAGATGGACAGGGTCAAAGAAGTGTACCCACTGACCGACCCGAGCAATTTCGACCGGCCGCTCTTCGACTGGTACAAAACTGTCATTGCGCGTAATTCAAAGGGACACTTTGTGGAAGTCGCCGCGGCTTCAATGCTCATGGAGAGGTGGATTCCAAAGGCATACAAGAAGATCAGCGATGGATTGCGGAAACACTACAAGATCCCGAACCAATATCTCACGTTCATGGACATTCACACCTACATCGACATCTATCATGAGAGGTTCGGCGCCTACATCCTGGCGAAGTATGCAAACACGAAGGAATTGCAGGAGAGCGCTACGCAAGCTTTCAAGAGCTCCGTTCAGGGGTTGTACAACAACACAAAGTTTGCGTACGAGATGCTACCCGTTCACAGGAAATGACTCAAAGTGATCGATGAACTGGGTCAATCACATAAACATCGCTTGCATTCTATTCGGATGATTGCCGATTCTTACCACCTTGACTAATGAATAGATGGGAGCCACCGCTTATTTTCATCTCGCTCCCCATGCGATCGGTGTACTAGCCGGGATGCTGCCTACTTTTTTTGGCTAGCTGAATTCTCGCGTCAAACACTGAATCGCAGTGGTGACAGCGGACCGCGATCGGCGTGTTGAGCTCAAAAGAAAAACTCTGCTTGCAGTGTTCGCATTCGACCACAAATTGATGCTCGTGATCTGTCATTTAACAATGAATCATTTTCAATGCAATTAAAAATGTGACCCTCTTTCACACTTCGTT
>JAPCJV010000332.1 GCA_027886785.1 Nitrososphaerota archaeon
ACGAAATCTCTCTCGTTTTGGTAGGCTCCGTTTCGATCGATTGTTAAATGTCAAGCATTCTTTCAAGGTCGTCTTCGGAGGACGTCCCGATCCTGCTGGTCTCGGGACTGGAATTCGTAAAAACGAGGTACGCGGGGAGGGACATTATGTGGTACCGATTTGCAATATCTTGGTGTTCATCAATATTCACCTTCGCGAAAGTGATCGAAGAATGTTTGTCGGCCAATCGATCCACCACGGGATTCATTTTAAGACAGGGACTGCACCACGGTGCCCAAAAATCTACGAACAATTTCCTCGTCGATCTTAAAGTCTTGTCAAAATTCTGCGATGTTAATTCAATTACCCTGGACAATTCGACCCGTTGGTATGATTTACCCTGCATTTAACATTACAGGTCAACGAGAAATCTCACCGTCACCGCGTTTTCGGATCGAATTATTTTCATGTCATGAAAAGTCGGCGCCTTGATCGCAGTTTTCTGCTCGTGCTTCTCGGGAGAAAATTTCTCGCCGCGCAAACGGGCGTGGAGTTCATACCCGGAACCTTGTTCAGAAACCTTACATTCTATTTTTGAAACTAACATTCCTTCAATTTCTTGGAGAGAGATCAGGGACTCGATCCAAGAATATAGAAGCGTTTCGAGATCTTTCCCCATCACTGCAATTTCTCTTTCTTCGATGGGATCTATGGTTTCAAGATCTACCATCGTCTCCTCAACGGCCCTTGCGGCATTTTCAAAAGCTTCGTCCAGATTTTTTCCAAAGGCTTCAATTTCAGCGTCAGTTGTGTGTTCCAGAAATCTGAAACCGTGATAACGATCCGACAAGTTGAGAGTAATCATCCTTTCATAATTTCAGCATTAGAACCTGGGAGTGGAAAGATCCAAAAGTCTCCCTTTTGTCATAATTAGAAATCGCTAACGATTTTAAGCTGGCGATTGGATGCTGAGTTTGAACGTGCCGGGATGAAGGCTAGCTTACGTGCTTGCCGGGATTTTCGTTAAAACCCGATGGCAGAGTGGACTATTGCGCGGTTTCAAAACAGGGGACTAGTCCCGCTTTTTGAAGCGCAGGCCTTGAGTCCCATACACGAAAAGATAGCCCGTGGCCGTTTTACGGCCTCGTCGGTTCGAATCCGGCTCCCGGCGTTCATTATTTTCAGACGAAAGAAGAAAATCCAGTTGAATCAGTTCTTGCCGAACGGTTAGCATAGAGGTTTCAGCAATGGCTATGTTTTCGACTCAAAACTTGCTTCTCCGCTTCTAGTTATTCCATGCCACTTCCTCTTGGAGATTGGACTAATATTTGCAATCGAAGTCTGCCCCGAGTGAAATCTCTTATGGCTTTTGCCCGGAATCTACGTCATCGTTCTCCTCTTGACCTATGCTCGTTTTGGCACATTGTTTCAATTTTCTCAGGGGCTGTATTCTCTAGTAGCGATGCCGATCCTTGTCGTTTTAGGGCGATCGAAAGGAATTTTCCACGCTATACCTGGGGTAGCATTACTTGATTGACCTGATCGGAGGAGGAGTGAAAGCGGCAGTTTCGAGCACTAGTTCGTCCGGTTTCCTTGCCAGTACAGCCGACATTCAGGAAAATGCAAAAAGCTACTAATGTTGACTGAGCGTATTTCTAAATCCGGCGCCACTTTTGACCTTGCGGAGTATCCTGTACTTCAATTCCTGAATCCAGCAGCTTTTTCCGCAATTCGTCCGATCTTGCCCAATCCTTCGAGCCTCTGGAGGTCTCTCTTTCTTGAAGCCATTGCGCTTGCTGCTCTGTGAGGGACGCCCGTGCTTCCTCGTGATGCAGGATTCCGAAAACACGATCAAACTCGTTGATCATGAAATTGAGCATAACTTGAATTCCATTGGAACTGGAAGCTCCGAAGTCAAGGAACCGGTTGCCTTCGGTGATAAACTCGAACACTGCTGCAAGAGCGTTGGGCGTTTCCAGGTCGTTCTCCAATGCAGCAATGAACTTTTTTCTAGTCAGCTCGACGAGATCCAGCACAGCAAGCTCCATTGCTCCATGCTCGCTCGCCCCGGAATGGAGGGAGTCCTGCAATCGAGTAACAAACTCGTCGATTCTGCGTACTGAGGCGGCTGCCTGTTCTAGGGACTTTTCAGTGAAGTTGAGCGGTGCGCGGTAGTGTCCTGAAAGAAGCAGATAGCGGAGAGTTTTGCTATCTACCCCTCTGTCCCTGAGTTCGGGAACCGTGATGAAATTGCCCAGACGCTTTGCCATTTTGGCGTTGTCCACCAAAAGGTGTTCCGAGTGTAACCAGTAATTGGCGAACTTTTTCCCGGTGTACCCTTCAGACTGCGCAATTTCATTTTCATGGTGGGGAAAGATGTTATCCACTCCCCCCGTGTGAATGTCGAACTCCTCGCCCAGGTACTTCATGGACATTGTGGAGCACTCGATGTGCCACCCCGGTCTGCCCCTGCCCAGAGAGGTGTCCCAAAAGATCTTGCCATCCTGCTCATCCCACGCTTTCCACAGGGCAAAATCCTCCGCGGAATCCTTGTCGTATTCATCTACGCGTACTCTTGCGCCGACCTTCAATTCGTCTTTCTTTATTCCGGAGAGCTTTCCGTAAGCGGGAAACTTTGCAATGCTGAAATAAACGGACCTGTCCTCGCTTTTGTAAGCGATTCCTTTTTTCAACAGCGCTTCGATGATCGCGGCCATCTCCGGAATGTGATCTGTCGCTCGGGGATAGACTTCGGCTTTTTCAATTCCGAGGAATTCGAGATCTTCAAAGAAAGCCTTTGCGTATTTTTCCGTGAATTCTTTCAGATCGTACTGATTTTCCCTGCAGACTTTGATAATCCGATCGTCGACATCGGTGAGATTCATTACCTGCGTAACTTTGAACCCCCGGTACTCGAGCATCCGCCTTAACAAATCTTCGAAGAGAAAAGTACGATAGTTCCCAATGTGAGGATAATTCCATACGGTGGGGCCGCAGGTGTACATCCGC
>JAPCJV010000333.1 GCA_027886785.1 Nitrososphaerota archaeon
TGGATATCATCAATGGAAAACCTGGGTTCACGGTCGCGTTGGAATTCAGGGAATCCAAGCGCCTTGTCAACGTGATGGTAAGCGATCCAGGGGATTTGAAAAAAATGAACGGCTCAGAACTTACCAAGGCTCACTGGGATCGGATCTCAAAATCTAGAATTTTGGGCCTTGTAAACTGGGCGTCCATGGATTACGGCACCGAAGTGACAGAAAAACTGTTCTCCTTTGCTAAAGAAAAAAAGATTAAGACATTCTTCGATCCTGCGGACGTCTTGGAGAAAGAAAAGGATCTCCCAGAATTCAAGAAAAAAGTCTTGGACAAGGGGCTGATCGATTACTTCAGCATGAATGATAATGAAGCGAGGATCATTTCTCGATCGATCTTAGGCCACAAATTGCCCCTGGACTATACGGTACCAGAACTGAAAAAGACGATTTCCCTTATTGCAGAGTACTCCCATGGAAATGTGGACGTGCACACTCACAAGGTCAGTATGTCGTGCGCCGGTAGCGAAGTGACTGTAGATCGGTGTCATGAAGTGACTCAAAAAACCGTCACAGGCGCCGGGGATGTGTGGGACGCCGCCGATTTGTTAGGGTACTTGACCGGCCTCGAACCTGAGGAGAGGCTTTTCCTTGCGAACGGGGCTGCGGGGTTGTATGTGTCCAGAGAATCGGGCATGCCGCCGATTTCCTCAGAAATCCAGGATTTTCTGAAGATCATAGTGAAAACAAAAGTTACTGGGGTTCGATCGTAGCCGGAGGCTTACTGCTGATCGCGTACGTCACCCAGGTAACTCCCGGTACTTCGTTAGTGATGCGTGTACTGATTTTCTCTAATATATCATACGAAATACGGCTCCAATCCGCGGTCATTGCCTCCTTTGATTCGATGATCCTTACGATCGCTATGTGGCCGACATTTCTTTCGTCCCCGAGAACTCCAGTCGCAAGATCATCCCCGACAGCTGCATATGCCTGCCACACGCCGTCGTACAATCCGGAATTTGATAGTTCTTCCTCTACGATCGCGCTCGCCTCTCTGGCAATCGTCAACTTTTCTGGGGTAACTTTTCCAATGATCCGCACAGACAATCCGGGGCCGGGAAACGGGTGCGTCCGAACGAGATCCTGAGGAAGTTTTAGGGTCGAGGCGACTTGACGGACTTCGTCCTTGTAAAGATCTCTTAGCGGTTCGATTAATTTGAATCCCAACCGCTTAGGAAGACCGGCAACATTATGATGGGATTTTATCTTGGACTCGTGTTTCGAAAGGCCAGCAGCACTTTCAATAACGTCCGTATAGAGCGTGCCCTGGGCGAGCCACATTATCCCTCCAATTTTTCGACTGACACGCTCAAAAGAGCGAACGAATTGCCTTCCCACGATCCGTCGCTTTTTTTCCGGATCTGCTACTCCCTTCAATTTCTTCAAGAAAATGGCCGAATCGTCCACTACGATGAAGTTTTTTCCCATCCTTTCCTTGAAGGTGGCTTCGGTGCGCTCGCGCTCTCCTTTTCGCAAGAGACCGTGGTCCACAAAAACGCAGTATAGCCTGTTTCCGATAACTCGGCGCAGAAGCTCCGCCGTCGTGGCAGAATCAATGCCGCCGCTGAGGGCGCAGAGTACCTTATCTTCGGAGCCCAGCTTTTGCCTTAACTGAAAGATTGCGTCCTCCACCATCTGTTGGGGCGTCCAGTTCTTTTGAAGGTTGCAGATTTCAAAGAGGAAATTGGAGAGAATCTGCATTCCATTCTCGGTATGTGTCACCTCTGGATGAAACTGCACTGCGAACAAGTTTCCAGAGGCAATCGCAGCATACGGAGAATTACCCGAGTGGCCGACCACTCTGAATCCCGCGGGCAGCGTTTCCGCAGCGTCTCCATGGCTCATCCAGCACACAGATCTCTCTTTCATCCCACGAAAAAGAGGCGACTCCGTATTGAGCTCCACCGCAGCTTTGCCAAACTCCTTTCTTTTCGCGTGAACTACCTTTCCGCCGCTCTGCTGGACAACGGCCTGCAATCCATAGCAGATTCCCAGAATCGGGATGCCTAACTTGTACACTCCTTGATTTGGAAGCGGCGCATCTCTAGAGTAGACGCTTTTCGGCCCCCCGGAAAAAACGAGCCCTTTCGCGTTCTTTTTGCGGATGGCGTCCGGGTCAATGTCGAACGGCACGAGCTCTGCGAAGACCCCGAGCTCCCGGATGCGCCTACAGATCAGATGGGCGTACTGTGCCCCAAAGTCCAGGACTAGAATTTTTTCAAGTCCCGCAGTCGAAGACAAAGTGACCTAAATCTTTTCTTCGCCGGGCAAGATTATGTTGTGCGGGCGCAGTTCTTCTATTCCGGCCGCGCTGACAGCCCCAAATTTTGCCTTAGACCAAAGATCTCTTATGGAAATCGCCCCCGCGTACCCAAAGGCAGCCCTCAGACCTGCGGTAAATTCTTCGACCACAGTTTGGACGTCGCCGCGGTACGGGACTACTCCTTCGACTCCTTCTGCAATACCCTTCGCAGGTTGACTATAACGATCCATCGCAAACCGCTTTTGCCTCGAGGAAGTGCTACCCATTCCCCTGTAGGGTTTGTAGTATTTTCCTCCTATCTTGATCAGGCCCCCGGGAGATTCAGTGCAACCCGCAAACACATTTCCCATCATGACCGCGGAAGCCCCCGCTGCGAGTGCAAGTGTGGCATCTCCTGCCGCCCTAATTCCCCCATCGGCAATGATGGGAATGTCCGATCCACTTTCCGCGAGGGTCTCGCCGATCTGAGCTACCGCGAACAGAGTGGGTGCGCCGGCCTTGGTCACCTCAGAAGTGACGCAAATCGATCCCGAACCTACGCCGGCTCTGATCGCAGCTATCTTACCATCCAGCGCGGAAACCACATCCCTCGTCCCTTCGGCGGTTCCGATGTTGCCCACGATGAATTCCGTTCCCACCTGTTTGGTGAGTTTTTTTGCGGCTTCAA
>JAPCJV010000334.1 GCA_027886785.1 Nitrososphaerota archaeon
AACCACATCCTCGATGACTTCCTCCAAGTTGTGCGGACTAAATGAGAGAATCCGGGGTTTGGGGTATAGACCGGAAATCGTTTTTGCCACCTCGCGCAGTGGAGTCGCGCAGACTTCGCACAGCTCCTGCGTGATGATTAGATCAGGCGACAGAGATCTCAGCAAACTCTCATCTATTTGGTACACAGACCGCCCCTGGGTCAGGCACGCGATTACATTGTCGTCGATTTCCCTGCTGGTCATCTGAGTCGCATCAAACACCGAGCGCATCACCACCGGTTTTTTTCTCACCGAAGGAGGAAAATCGCATTCATGCGTGACTCCGACGAGCTTTTCCTCCAGCCCCAAGAGGCTGACTATTTCGGTTGCGCTGGGAAGGGTAGTCACGATTCTTTCCGCTCTTCCCTCAACGTCCGATCCCCGCGTGAGAACGTGTTCTTGATGCGTTTGGGGAAATAGGCTCAACTTTTGCTTGCTGAACATACGGAAGAATGCCGCGCCCTATAAGCTAAATCGGAAACTCGCCGCACGTAGTGCAGAAGACTGCCGTGTCAGGTACATTGAAGGTGCATGCCGGACAAATCCTCCTGGACTTGTCCGAGGACGGAGGCCCAAAGATTTCCCTGAATAGTTCGTAATAATGTAACTGCTCCTTGTCCCGGATTCTGATTCCATCCTTTGCGAAATATCCATTCTTCTTTTTGAGGTACTCGTCATCCCTGATTCTCTCTGAGTAAATCAAAGGAAGTATGGTCGTTCCCGATCCCATTTCGATCGGAGTCTTGGTGCGCCAAGTGATCTCTTTGGGGAGCATCGCTTCAAACGCCTTCCTCAAAATGTATTTTCCAAAGACCTGCCCCGAAGAATCATCTGTTCGTTTGCCCACGAGAAAATCGAAGGGTACCGAGCTCAGGGCGTACTCTCTGACCTCGTCGGAGAGAAACGGAAGAAGCGCTTTTATCTCGAGAGACTTTGCCAGGGGAATCGAAGAAAAGTGCATTACCTCCCACAGACGCTCCAAAGTGCTTTGAGCCATTTCTCTCTGGAGGGTGTATACGAAACTGTAACCGGCAAAGAGTTCGTCCGCAGCATCCCCTGTGAGCACCCTTGCAAATCCTCTGGACTGAGCAGCCTGCAAGCCCAGAAAAACCACTACGCTGTTCCGCACTTCCATCGGATCAAAAGATCTGAGAACCTTGATCACTTCAGGAAGAGCATTTTCGACTTCCTCAAGACTGATCTTGAGAATCTCCTGAGGTAGTCCAAAGCGTTCCGCGACCATTTTCGAGAAACTAAGATCCGGGGCGGGAGAATTACATAGGATCACGGTAAATGCCTGAATCGGATTCCTGTGGAGAGAGGCTTCAACAGCTGCGACGATGCTCGTATCCAGCCCTCCAGAGAGGAGAATTGAATCTCCCGGGGCATCTTGGACCGCCTTGACGATTAAGTGCTGGAGCTCAATAGAAGCTTGATCGAAATTCTGATTGAGGAGGGATTTCAAGGCGCAGTACAATTGGAGCCGCAGTAAGACCAAGCGAAGATCGAACCATTGGTGGCTTGAAGCCCATCTGGTCCTACTTGAGCCATTTGCCAGGAAGCCGTCTTGTTATACGTCCAGAGTAACCAGTTCATAGTTTTCGTATCTCCTAAGTTGAAAATGGCCGTGACAAAATGGGAAGAATACTGTGGATACCAGGTTGCATTCACCAGACCGTTGGAAAGTATTTGGGTTTCGATATACACGTTGGTCCCCGGTTGCAGTTTTGTATTGTTGAACCAAGTTCTCGTTCCATTTCCGTAATCGATGAGCATGTTGGAGTAGTAGTACACGTTGGCATTTTTGAGCTGCTGGATGTAGGTTGAATTGACAGATAGTTCCTGGTTGTATTGATAGTAATACAGTCCTGCAAGGCTCGACGCAAGGATCACAAGAGCAACTAGAAGCGTTATGACGCCGTAAAGGGTTCTAGATTTGGTTCCCGACATTCCTTTCATTCTTCCTATTGCGGATTCTGAGGAGCAATCTGCGCAGCCTGGAACGTCTGAAGCCCCAGCGCATACCGTCTGAACATCAAAATCACGAAGGGAGCGAGCGTAGCCCCCAAGATAAAATTGCTCACTTCATGCGCGATGTCGAAATAGATCCCCGCAACCTCGTATGCGAGAAGCTGAATCAATGAGCGAGCTCCCAACAACAGCCCGGTTGCAACATTAACTTCGAACCCCCAAACAAACGCACAGATCGCCAAAATAGCGCCGAAGAAAAGATTTCGCGAGCTCAATCCCGAAAAGTCCTGGATCTTCCAGATCTTGGAAGCGAAATAACCAGCGAGGACAAAGAGCAATTCTCCTGCTAGCAGAAAAGGAATGATTGGGAGATAGAAACCGGTCGGGTTTACAACACTCCAGATTGATTCTGATAGAATCGCGATGCTCGCAGCTATTCTAAAACCGAACGAGTAAGCCGCTGAAAAAACGAGGGTGTCCATCAATTTTACATTGTAAATCGGAGCCAGAGCGTAATCGCTGGCAATGATCAGCGAAGTAAAAATTGCGATCAGGGTGAGAGTTTTTGTGGTGCGCACATCCTGTCTGGCTAATCCAGCCATCCTTAAGTGTTTCTAGATAACCAATATGAAGATCCGTTTTCAGGTAAGAATGCTTGCCCAGAACTTTGGAGTGTGAAATTTGCGGTCAATCATTCCAATGCAAAGGACTTTTCCACTTTGGTTGCTGGTGTTCGCAGGTTACGGTCACCAAGGAAAAGAGGAAAGAGCTGGCGGAGCTTGCGCGGGACTGCGTTTGTCCCAAATGTCTCTCGGGGTAGTATCCAGGCCAGTTTCGCCCAGGTATATCCGAGAACAGAATATCTGGTTCCGAATATCGACTACAAAATTCCCTTGTCTATTAAATAGAAGAGGAATTTTTCGGCAGGACCCCTTAAAGCTAGTTGTCACTCCG
>JAPCJV010000335.1 GCA_027886785.1 Nitrososphaerota archaeon
CACCAAGAAGAGTCCTTCGAGTGCAGGGCTGGTGTTCTACATGGCATCTTGCGCCCTTGCTGCGGTAACCTCCGGAATCTTATTCACTTTCTTTGCCCCCTACGCGAGATCGATCGGCCTGTCAATCCTTCTTGTAGGAGGAATCACCTTTGTTTTTGGACTCGGGAGATTTCTTACCTATGTGATTACGATTAACGAGAGTATCAGGCATCTGGTGCTGAGAAACGACAAAAGGGTGAGAAACATGATAGTCGCTCTCATATTGACTACAGTACCTAGTTTGACCTTACTTTTTTATGATTCGTCAGGGATCACTTACTTCATCGCTTACGGCATTTTGGGTTCGGGTGCGTCCGTGGTGTTCGGGATCGCGCAGGCGGGGATGATTGCGGAGGCGACAGCCGGAAGCTATGGGCGAAATGCCGGACTATTTGAATCCGCCATCGGCATCGGCGCCTGCCTTGGCCCTATTATCGCCGGATCCGTCTCGGGTAATTCGATTACCATCCCCTTTATCGTCCCTGCGATTGGGCTCGGTGTGTACATTGCTTCAGTGCCCCTTATGACGAGGAAGCTCCGGTAACATATTTTTTAGTAACCCAGTCATAAAATCAGACTAGACTATGATCACGACTGATCCGGCGCACGAAAACAGCCGCGCTCGGATTTTACAACAGATCTCAAAGGGTCAGCTGATCGCCATTGTTTCTTTCTTCGTTAACTTTGTCGTGGGGATTCTCGAAGTGGGAGTTGGGTTGTATTCCGGGAGTCTTGCTCTAACTGCGGACGGTGTCCACGGATTCGTGGATGCGATCGTTTCTCTCACTATCTGGTTTGGAATAAGGTATTCGCAGAAAAAAGCTGACGGAAGATTTCACTACGGATACTACAAGTTTGACGCAATCTTCTCCTTGTTTGCCGCGATAATCATGGTCGCATCGGGGATCTTGATCAGCTATACGGGCATTCAGGCATACCTACAACCGGGACCGCTGCGCAGAGGATCCAATTTCGCACTGGCAGTCGCGTTGATTTCAATCGTTACTGCAACGGTGTTAGCAAAGGGAAAACAATCCTATGCTAAATCTTCCGGCCTCGTATCCTTAAAAACCGACGCATTAAACTCCATCAAGGATGCTTCCGCCTCACTGATTGCCTTTTTCGGAATTCTTCTTGCGTCTTTTGGATTCTACGGATTTGACGCCTTGGCGGGCCTCATCATCGGAGTCTTTGTGATGGTGGCAGGGTACTTTGCGATCAAGGAATCTTCGCTCATTCTGGCAGATGCGTACGGGAACCCTGAGATGCTCGAAACAATCAGAAGCATCGCCGCTTCTGTTTTGGGAATCCAGTCCATTGGCGATTTGAGAGTGCGGAGAAGCGGACCCTTCCTTGCCGTGGAGCTGCACGTAAAGGTGGACGGAAATATGACAGTGTTCGAAGCGGACGAGATAACGAGACAGGTTTCGATGAAAATGCGCGAGCAAATAGTTTCTCTAGGGCGGGTCGTGGTGAAATCGGAGCCGGTCCAGAATCTCGCGTCAAAGAAATAACTTGTTTAGGGCATATTTTGATTGTGCCCCAAGCTCTTCAGGGGATGGTCCTCTTTATTACTGCTCTAAAACTTTATTGCTTAATTATGTCATTTCTCGCGCGATCGCGCAATAGTGCGTAATTTCGTACCGTTCAGCTAGAAACGAGCTGTCCTGATCGTCTCCAAGCGGAATCCGCTAGAGCAGGGTAGGAAACCGATCCACCTTGAAAAATTACGACTCACCGCGGCCAGAATCATGCACACCCTTAATGGAAGTAGATTCTTGGTGCTTTTTGCAATCGGTTCACAGCGGAAAGGAATAGACACGGGGGGCAGTGTAGTTCTCTTGGGAAAGCTCACGGTGAACGATTAAGGATTCGCGGGGCAGACGATCTACTTCTATCTGAACAGTACCATGTATATCGGCTCCGTCGTCACCAACAACCGCGGGCAACTTTACGCGAATTTGACCATACCGGCTCTCTACGTGCCCGAAGCAGTGATCTGGGGATATGCAAAGAACAACGCTACGAACGGCTTTCCCGGACTGGTGTCGAATTCACTGTACTTCCAAATACTATTCAATCAGACCCAGATAGTATTCACACCTCCAAAATAGCCCGTGGAACTAAATAGCGAAGTCTCGGAAGCTCCTCACCACTACATAAAGGAAGTGCGCAGGGACCGGGACAGAATTTTAGGTGAGTTTATCGAAAAGGGAATTTTTCGGTACCACAATCCCCATAGGTTCCGAAGGTTGCGGATAAGTCAGAAAAACTTTTTCGATCTAAACTGAATGAATCGCCATAGGAGATTTAGAGCATTCCCTTGTTTCTACGTTTAGCTTCGAAAAACATATGTTTAACTTTGAGGGAATCAACAAATGCCTGATATTCATTGACCATTTTTGAAAAGTTGTCGACCTCGCGATGATACGTATCATAATGAGAATTCGGTATGGTATCCAACAAACGAGCGGTTATCGGAGATGATCGAATGTCATTTGTGATTTGTTCTAGAAGAGGAAATACAAGAAAATCCATCAGAGTGCTCAAATGTTTATTCCCTTCAATGTTATCTTGCACTGAACCGGCGCTCTGGACCACATATCTCAGAATACTCAAAATTGCAACGGTCCAGAATTCGGATTTCATTCTTACTAGACAACTTTCCATTCGAGAAAATAATTCAACTACAGTGGGAGGATCTCGAGGCGGCTTTCTTCGTTTCTCGATCGCTCTAAATTTAGCATATTCAGCTTCAAACTGATTTACCAGTTTGAGGGACTTCTGGAACTGAGGATCGGTGAAGACTCTGGAGTACGAAACTCTGTAACCCGTTTCGTCCCGCTGCTTCCTGATTAACCTCTCTTTTAATTCGAGTTCTTGCAAATATTTGTGAAGAGTATCTTGATAGATTCGTCTAG
>JAPCJV010000336.1 GCA_027886785.1 Nitrososphaerota archaeon
CTTCGTTTGCGCGTTTGACAAGCGGGAGCTTGTCGCTGCCGGGGTGAGAGATATTACATCAGATATCTCTCGCTTGCATTCACACGTGATTTAGTTCGGATACAGTTTTTTGCCGGATGCGACTCCGAAGTTACTGGAAATCAGGAGGCAGCATGCCGTTAGCTCTCAACCATTCAACCTGCGAGACTGTATAGCGCCAAATAATATCGCATCGGTCCGCCGCTGCAAAGTCCCAAGGTACCAGCAGCACAATGTCCGCCAGCCTAATCCACACCCTTCTTCGAATTTTTCCTCTAATTCTGCCTAGACGTGTCTTGCCGTCCGCGCATTTCACCATCAAATGATCGCTGCCAACCAGTTTTATGACCTGACCGTACATTTCCCCTTCTTGCGCAAGCACCATTTCCTTTAGCTGCGCTTCATTTAGAACCTTTCTTTTACCCAAATTCTAATCACCAAATAATATTGTTCGTCCGGGCAATTAGCCTTTTTCCCAGAATTAATAGGTACATAATCCTTGCTTCCCTTAAAACGTTGCTTGAGACATTTGTGTACCACTTGGCGAATCGAATGTATCGATTTTACATGTAGTCAAGAGGATTTGGCCGCACAGGAGACCTTGCATGTTCCTCGTACACCAACCCCAAGTCCCAGCTGTGTCCTAACCACTTTCCAAATAGTTGTTTTTCAGATTCCGTAGCATTCTCTTTTTTCACAATTCTATATTCTAGTATCGGCTTCTCATTCAGCTTTGCATCGAGATCCATGATGGACCCGAACCGGGCGACCGTAATTCTGATCCGCTCTTCGGGTTTTCTGTTCGACACATAGTACGCGAAACGAGAACGATCCATTCTAACACCATCCGCGCCAATGATTTCATCTGAAGGTGCCATACCAGAATCCTCAGCAGATGAAGAGGAAAGGACAGTAGCTACCATTAGTCTTCCGGAGTCGTCCTTAGTCCTGATTCCTAGAAACCCCTGTCCAGATTTATGCTTCTGGGGAACGATCATCAATCCTGAATATCCAAGATACTTATCGAAGTCAATACTTTCTCTGCCCTTGACTCGATCTTCATAGATCTTCTGAACACTCGACCCTCCGATTTTCTCGCAGGCTTCTTCAAACTCCTCATCAGTGAAACCCCTGTTGTCCTTCACGAAGGATTTTTCGTACACCTCCCGCAACACATCGTCCAGATTTTTTGCCGAGTTAGATATCCTCCTTATCTCCATATCAAGCATCCAGCCGATCACCGTTCCCTGAAGATAATAGGAAGATAGCACGTTTGGTGAATTCTCATTTTGTCGATAGTGTTTGATCCAGGCATCGAAACTGGCTTCTTCAGCACTTTGCCATTTCGATCCGGGAAGTACTTTGATCGTGTTGACGTTTGCTGAAAATGCATCCAAGTACTCGGGGACGCTGTATATCCCACATCTTCTGAGCAAGAGATCATCGTAGTACGAGGTAATGCCTTCCGAGATCCAAAGGGATTTGGAGTAAATTTCTCGCGAATAGTCAAACGGACCGAACCCTACAGGCCGTAGCCGCTTTACATTCCAGGCATGAAAAAACTCGTGAGAAAATAGAGTCAGCAATTCATGATACTCGTAGGGAGGATCTAATCTGAAAATAGGAGCAATACAGTGCGTACTATTGAGATGTTCAAGGCCTCCGTAGTTATCGCTTGTAAAATCGGCTAAGAAGAGGTATTGGTCAAAAGGAACATGGGAAAAAACCTTGATGGTCTCTTCCACGATTTTTTGTAGGTCGCTTACGAAACTGCGTTCTTCGAAACGTTTTATGGAAAAGATAGAAACCTCATATTTCGTATCGCCTACTCCGAAATGATGGACCAGCTGATTTCCGATTTCAATGGGAGAATCAACTAGGATATCGTAGTTAGGCACAACAAACAAATGTTCCGAACCCTCCTTGCTCAATCTCTTTAGTCCCGTCGATACTTTTTTCCAATCTCGGAAGGGTACAATTTCCAAAACCGATTCATCTTTCTCTAAGCCTTCGATGTAAGCGAAGACGCTTGCCCCGTTAATTATTCCATGAACATTGTCCAGGTAGCTCGTGTCTACAGTGAGTTCAAACGCGTATACTTTATACCTGATTTGGATCTTATCGGAGCCTTTCGTTTCAACAACCCAGGTATTCTTGTTCACTTTATACACAAGCAAAGACTCTTGGCTTTCGGTCGAAATCGATTTTACCTCCAAAATATTTCTGGAAAATTCTCGAACTAGATAAGAACCCGGGGTCCACACTGGCATCACTAGCCTAAGCTGATCGGGATCGGAAACTCGTTCTCTAAAGTCGGTTAGGTCGATCTTAATTTCAAAATAATGAGTTTGTGGGTTTTCCATGGAGACTGTGTATTGCAACAAGGCAGTTACTTTGGAAGAGCAGCTCAGGCGGGTATAAAAAAGAGGTAAATGTGGGCAATGGAGTCAGAGGATTGCGTTAGGAAACTCATTCAGTTCAAAAGGTTAGGAAGATTTTTGAAGGTTGACCGTTTCAAAAAAAGAAAATTGGAAATTTAGCACTATGATTTATTGTCCGTTCTGCGAAGCTAGGGAAGATGATCGTCTTTCAGGAGTAGATGAAGAAGGGAACCCGGTAGTTCTGCTGATGTTCCACTGTCCATTCTTTATTAAAGTGCCAGAAGAAAATTACGGGAGCGATGAAAAGATCCAAGCCTATTTGGACGGCTGGAGAAAACGAGAAGGAGAAATCTGGCTTGATGGTATCGGCCCAGTGCTCAAAAGAAGGGAACTCAGAAATATTGAGAGAAGCAAAACATCTGCCATCAGACGGCAGGATTTACTTCAAAATTGAATTTAGTTTCGCCCTAAGGGCGGATCTCGGTACTATATAATCCACGCCAATCATCATTGCGAGATTTCTAATTTCGCCGGA
>JAPCJV010000337.1 GCA_027886785.1 Nitrososphaerota archaeon
GCTGATTTCTTTTTCTTTTTTCGCTGCCCTGAGAGGGGGACTTAGGAACCGTAAACAGGTATGTATACCTGCCACGGAATTAAGCGTAGCTCTCGACCAAAGAGAGCTATAGAACATCTTCACATTTTTTTTCATTGTGAGCCGACAGGGAAAAGAATCTGGTTGGGCCAAAATGACCCTCATCAGCCAAGATCGAACTGCAGTAAATTATTTTCCCAGCAGTCATAATGCGCGAAACTACGTAATGGCTAGAATATTTAACATTAAGCGCAGTCGAGATTTTCTGGGATGGAATTTTTCCTAGCTCAGAAAAGGAGTGAGCTAGTTTTGACATCGCCTAAAGGAATTTTCAAAATCGTTGTGCAAAACTGTTCACGTCTGAAATTTTTTCTGGGAGTAACAAAAATATTCCAAGCAAATACATGAAGAAAGCCTGAAAGCGATCAGGGCATAACACTATTGCAAACACCATTCTTCGTTCAGACTAGAATTTGTAAAGGAATCAGAGACGTGGACTTGCAGTAGGCGCAGCGACCGCCCGCGAAAACTTTCATCCCACATTTTCTACAAATGTCTGCAGACCGAGAAATCCGGGCGAACGGAATCTTACCCGAGAGAATGGAGACCACATTTCCGAAATTGTACGTCTCTCCAATTTCGCTCGGAAACCCTAGCCGTACCAGACAACCGCCGCTGGTTGCACGAACCAGTTCCGAAACTTCGTTCATCAGCTCCGTGCTGTCTGAATCCACTGACTGCAAACTGATTCCTTCTTGGTATCCGCCTCTGCGGCTCTCCTGTGCCCTACCGTATTTTTCAGAGTCTATTTCTGAGAGCCGCTCGCACCCATCTTGATGAATCATCGAGATCAGACCGCGATCGCCGAGCTTCGAGGCTTTCTCCTCCGCGACTTTGCTAGCGGTTTCCAGAATTTTATAGGCTAACTCGCGCTTGGTGATGGTTTCCCGCTCCGAGATTAGGTGCGAGATGGATTCGTTCAACCCGATCAGATTGATGACCAAAGGCATATCCTCCAGGGAGGAAACTGTGGGGATCTGAGAAAGTGCAGGCAGCAAGCCTCTCTTCATGCTGTCCCGAACGTGGTCTTTCCGATTCACGAGGGCGTTGATGGCGGTCTGCATGAGCAATGAGAGTTTCGCTCGGAAGTAGGTTTCATCTTTGTTTGACTCGTACGAAAGCCTCGGAAGATTCACCGTAAGGTTCTGAAGAAACGCAATGGCCTCAGGGGCATTACCCTTGGAAACGGCAGGTTCCATCCTGAGACCCGAGAAGAAAAATTTGCCATCCGATTCTAGCGCGATGTCTCCGCCTTTGGAAATCACGCTGGACATACCTTCAACCACTTTCCGATCCAGGTACCTCCCTGGCGAAATGATCAGGTGAACGACCGGCACGGGAACGCTTTCCACATACCTTGCATAAGCCTCCAGCAACGAATCTCTGAGCTCGAGCTGTGAGGATACATCCTCATCCTTCAGGGGTTCTCCCAACCGAAAAGTAACGCTTCGTGCCCTAGATTGCATCGTAGCTGCAGCTAGAGAGAAGAACATGCGCGAAAACATCCTTACTTGTTCTTCTTTGGATCTAGGCGTGTACAATTTTGAAAGATAGGAAATGAGATTGTCCAAACAGACTTCATTCGAGACCTCTCTTGAGATCACACTTGCAATAATTTCCAGTGTCTCGAACGCTGTATCGAAATTTTTTATCGCGCTCGGCCTGGGGATGTTGCTGATTTTGCTCCCTAGGTTGTACAAGTTGGAATAGAGCAAATTTAGATCAAGGTAGACCGAATCAGGCATCAAACTCCAAGCGCCTAAATTGGAAATATGGATGTCCCCTGAAAGATGGGCGTCGGAAACGTCCCGTGGAATCTTGGTGAGCATAGCGTATTCTGAAAGTACTTTGGAGGAAGTGGTCAGATACACTGAATCGATCGAATCCGTACTATCCCCGGTTCTGGTGATGAGATCCGAAACGTCTGCTACTGGAAGCCCGAGCCTCGTTAGTTTGTGACGATACTCCTCGTACCCGTGCTCAACAAGAATGCTGTTGACGATCTCTCGAATAAGCGGAGCGGTAAGATAGGTAGTCTGAAACTTGTATACCCGCGACTCTGTCTCGCTCGCTATTTTCTGGGCTAATTCGACTGGCATCTGAGCTTCTTTCACGAGAGACTGGAGAATCTTGTCCGCGTTGAATTCTTCCATCGCTTGCCTCGAGCTTCTCACGTAAAGCTTCCCCGATTCGAGCATCGATTGTTCTTCGATCTGTTTGGTCAGATTCAAAACCAGCCGGCCTAGACTTGTAACCACGTACTTTCGCTCGGCTCGATTCAGGGCGATTAGAGTCTGTTTTACGAGCTTGCGAAGGTGATAGGCAAACTTCCCGGACTCTTTCTTGGACTTGAAGCCAGCGAGGGTTTTCAGCTCAGAATAGCTCAAGGGTCCCTTTGTATTCAGGATGCGGAGGATATCGAGACGGTTGGGCGATGCAATCACGGAGTAAATAGTACGAACTCTGCGCGGCGAACTCAAAGTAATCGTCCCTCCAGGCCAGTTTCGAATCTTTCAAGAAGATCCAATCTGAGCAAAAAATGTTGATTTGTTTTGAGAGAAAAACGAACGCATTGGTTGGGAAGAGTGAAAATAATTAGATTCAAGCGCGCGTAGCAATTGCAAATTGGTTAAAAAAGTTTGATAATGAAGTTCACTTAAGTTCATCTAATTTTTCAAGCGCGGCAAATTTCTTTCCCCACTTGTCTTTTACCTTCTTTACTGATGCTGATATTGAATGAATGCCTTCTTACTAATTTTTCTAACCTGCTGCTGAAATCGACAAAGAGAAATTATCCTTTGCTACTTATCCAATTGAATCGGACACGGTCTGTCTAAAAAAAGTTTTTACC
>JAPCJV010000338.1 GCA_027886785.1 Nitrososphaerota archaeon
GTTAAAACAACCTGTTAACGAGGATAATGTAAAGAAGGTAGTTACTGCGGCAGGAGCGCAGCCTGATAATATTCGAGTAAAAGCTCTTGTTTCCGCTCTTGGGGAAGTTAATATCGATGAAGCTTTGAAAAATGCGGCCGCGGCACCGGTAATGGCTGCGGCCCCGGCAGCAGCTGGAGCACCAGCTGGCGCAGCTGCAAAACCTGCAGAAGAAGAAAAGAAGGAACACAAGAAAGAGGAAGAAGCTCTCGAGGGTCTCTCCAGTCTTTTCGGCTAGGAATCTGTCAATTCCTTCTGAAACTCCTTCCCTTATCTTTCCAGCAGGAGGTTCTGCTCTATTCTGGAGGAGCATCCCAGAGAATCTCTGCCACCGAGAAAACGAGCTGCACGTCAGCTTGCTTGAGTTCACTTGAAGGAATGTTAGCGGCACTCGCACTTCGCCTGCAATCGCGCATACAGAATCATTCAACCACCGATACTTTTCGCTACCGGTGACGTGTTTCGCGGTGCCGACGACCTGCCTCCGGAAACTCGCGATCTCCCTGCCAATTCCATTTTTCTGATATAATTCATCGGATCGGGCCCGAGATCGGCCGTACCCCTGAATATCCACCTTAATTATAGCAGAGTCCGTAGTCTCAATGAACCCCTGAATGTTCAGAATGAAGGTCTCGTCGGTGCGCCGATGAGGATGGTTGGATCCTCTGAATTTTCCAACGATGCGGCCTGCGCAACTTCCTTCCGCGAAGTAAAAATGATCTTCTTCGGTCCCTTTTTTTCCGGTAAGCTGAATTTCCCAGCCATCGGGATAAAAGAAGCGGAGTGTATAGAGCGGGTCGAGCTTCATGGGTGCGGACGAAATCGTCCGGGTATAAATTCGTTCGAGGAATAGCCACCCTTGCCCGAGGCTTTTCGGTGTATTAACTTCACACAGATCGTGGCCCAATTTTCCTGTCAGAAATGGTATCGTGGCCTAAAATCTGCGCAAATTCGAGAAGATTAATATCTTATAAAGAAACGCAATAAAACTCAATTTCTGAGAGTTTTTTCGAAATTCGTGAAAAGTAGCAAAAATAGGAGTTTGAGATAGATTTGTCGAATATTGGGAACAAGCGTTTTTCTGAAGAATTGATCGCGATGGTGGGACGGAGAGTCAGCGTGATGACAAGTGACGGTAAGCAGTACAACGGAGACTTGCTCGGCGTCGATGAAAAACTGAATCTGATTTAATGATCGGTCGCCGGAACCGGAGACACTACGATCAGGGTGGTACTCAGCGGAACTTTCGTAAAGGAAATTGACTTGCTGGAAAAGCCGTTTGATCTGCGGGCCCTGAACGAAAGACTCTCGAGGGCCTTTCCGGGGATGACCAGATTGAGAGACGACATTGGTGCGATTATGGTCATGGATTCGATCAAGGTCACGGAAAAGGGAGTAGTGGAGGGTGCAGACAGGCTCTCCGCGACCCGTGTAAAGCAGATCTACGACGAATTCGCCCGAGAAACCGCGAAAAAACCACAGCAGTAAATTCTGGTGGAGGTCTCAACGCGAAAGTACTTCGTCGCGATTGAGATCTTTTAACTTCTCCAATCAGGGCATCTTTCATGAATGATCGCATTCAACTAAGAGTTTGAGATGTTTGCATATTCCAGGACAGTTTGAGATAAAGTCCACTGACCTAGCGGGCCGAATCGGAGTCCTCGAGACAAAGTCCTCCAAAATCCAAACGCCGGCCCTACTCCCGGTTATACATCCGGTAAGTCAGCTCGTTCCCTGTGTTGAAATTCGGGGGATGGGCTTTGAAGCAGTAATGACCAATGCTTACACGACGTTCAAACGATTGCGGGACAGGGCAGGCGAAGGGATCCACAAGATAATTGGCTTCGATGGGACTATCATGACGGATTCCGGCGGATACCAGGTGCTGGAATTTGGTTCGGTGGATGTGGGACCGAAAGAAATGGCCAGTTTCGAGGAAAAGCTGGGAAGCGACATCGCCATTATCCTGGACAGGCCTACCGGCCTGGAAGTTGCGAGAAACTATGCAGCAAAGACCGTTGCCGACACTTTGCAGGCGGCAAAGGAAACTTTGCTTTCAATCACAAGAAAGGACTTGGTCTGGACTTTGCCCATCCAGGGCGGAAAGTACCTCGATCTCGTTTCAAAAAGCGCGAGAGCTTCTGCGAAATTGGAGTATGGCTGCTTCGCTCTCGGTTCCCCGGTAGAAGTAATGGAAAATTACGATTTTCCTTTGCTCGTGAGAATGATCCAGGCGAGCAAAACCTTCCTGCCAAAGGAAAAACCCTTCCACCTGTTTGGGGCCGGACATCCTCTGATTATCCCTCTCGCGGTCGCGTTGGGGTGCGATATGTTTGACTCCGCCTCCTACATGCTATACGCCAAACAGGATCGGTACATCGGGTCTAATGGAACGATCCGCTTGGAAAAACTGGAACATCTTCCATGTAATTGTCGGGTGTGTACTTCGCACACTGCTACCGAGCTGAAAAATATGCGTCAGGCAGACCGGGTGGAAGTGCTTGCAAAGCACAATCTCGCTGCCCTGAAATTAGTAATTGAAGAGACGAAGCAAGCGATTTGGGAAGGGCGCCTCTGGGAATTTGTAAGGGCGAAATGTTCCAACCATCCCGCCACGTTCGAGGCATTCAAAGAAGCTGTACGGTCTAAACCAGAATCGTTTGAGTTAGGAACGCCCGCTTTCAAGGAGAGGGGGATTTTCCTGTTTGATGAGCTTGATCTTCAAAGACCGGAGATTCTGCGGCATTTCAAAAGATTAGAAACAAATCTCGATTTCGGCAAAAAGACTCATTTGGTAATCGCCCCAGAGACCAAGACCAAGCCGTACCTAACCTCAGATCTTTGCAAAGAAATTCAAAATCTCGTGAACCTTGA
>JAPCJV010000339.1 GCA_027886785.1 Nitrososphaerota archaeon
AAGCTGCAGGATCCGCAATTATTCCGTGCAAAACGGAAAGGGGCTTTGTGGTAAACAACACCGGGGTTCCGTGAATCATTTCCATTTTGGTGTCGGAATCAGAAAAAGCTTTCAGTTCCGGTAATAATCTGGCACCCGGACTCGCGACCTGAATCCGAATGTTCCCTCTGCTTTTCAAAATCGCTACTGACTCCGTCAATTCCTTTGAAACAGCCTCAGCTCCGTACAAGCCCTCCATCGCGTCCTGGAATCCCACTGTTAACAGCGGCTTGCTCGGGAGTCTTTTTTGGAGATCTTCCTGCCTGGAGGCAATCAATTGCATATCTACTTTCAGCTCTCCTTGTAGCGAAGAAGATCTTCCAGCTACGGATGCCTCGTAACTCAAAACCGATATCGATCTCTCGATAGTCTGTTCTGAAAGATTCGGGAGCATGGAGGACATCTCTGATTTCGAGACACCCACAAAGGGAATGTACAATACAAAGTGCCCGGTATTGACAAAGTTGGAAATCACGGTCCTGAGAAAGAGCGCTTTCACCTCGGAGGGAACGTCATTGCTTATTCCCAGCAGGTTGAAGCTTCCGCGCCTAAATCCCCCCAGGATGCTATCGAGCGAGACGCTGCCCGTGGAATAGATATTCTGCTTAGGCTCAATTGGCACCCCCACGTGATCGGATCCGGGGCTTGCCGGGGATCCAATGAATGGAGGCAGGTATCGGAACTTTCCAAGGTCCAACGTAAAGAGGAACCTCGACTGCATGATGCTTACTCCACGAAGTTTCTTGAGCTCTATTTCTCGAACTACCCTTCCTTCGTGGAACTTCCTTCGTAAAACGACGACGCCATCCAGTAAGTAATCCAGATCAGTCTGTTCGCGCCGCTCGGTCACGACCACAAATCGTGCATCATAATCCTCGACCAACTTGGAGATCTCTTCCACCCCCAAGGTGTGCGATTCGAAGAAGAGTCCCTCCCAGCTGTCCAGAACGACAAAGGGATTAGAGACCTGCTCCAAGTACTGCCTGAGGCCGGAGATTGCTCTCACGCCATCCATGCGCCTGGAATCCTGAAACCCGATCTGCTGCTCCTCCAGCCTCGGCACCGTCCCGTACTTCCCCTGGACGACTTCAAAGTGGGGCTGGTGGCTTTTCAAGGTCTTCGCCGAAAGTCTCGTTGATTGGTACACGGACTTGAATCCATTTTTGGAGTGATAATCAAGAAGTTGCAGTACAAGAGAGGTTTTTCCCGTTCCCGGATCCCCCCTGATGAGAACTGATCTGCCTCCAGTGGAGAAGAAATCGAGCAGATAAGTTGATGCTACTTCTAAAGATGAAGTATCTTCCGCAGGCTGGGAGGCAACTTCCCCCTGCTGCTGACTTCTTTGTTGAGAAGCTTGTTTTCTTGAGAATCGATCGTCGCTCATTTACAGTCCGCACACTCCACGCTTTTAGATTGACACAATATGGACTACTTCGTTAAAGATCTTTCAGCGCTATAAATTGCTATTCCAGAAGTAGAATGCGATTGGTTTAACTCAACTCAACAAAACTACAAGCTAGGCGAGACAGTACATCTCTAGCCTTTTGCATGGATCTCATCGTTCAAAATGATCTTCAACCCAATATCCTCCGGAATATACTCTCTCAATTTTGCCATAGCTGCGATCATGCTCCTTTACACCTCATATCTCGATCTGAAAGATCGCGAAGTGCCTGACAAAGTCTGGCTCATTTTCGGCGGAATTGGGGGAGTACTCCAGCTCTACGAGGTCTTGAATGGTGAGACTAACTTGGTGGATTTAGGCATAGCAGTGGGCCTTGCCACTGCCGTGGGAATGGGACTCTTTTTCTTTGGATTTTACGGAGGGGCAGATGGCAAAGCACTGATCGCCCTAGGAGTGCTCGTTCCGCGGTTTATTCCTATGGTAGGACTGTATTCCATCGCGCCGCTGATCATCCTAACCAATGGTGTGTTGATCTCTATACTGTTGCCGATCGGCCTGCTCATCTATAACGTCGCAGCACTACTGAGGAAGAAGCCGATTTTCGAGGGTTTTCGGGAGCCATTTTACAGAAAAATTCTGGCGTGCCTCCTCGGCTACAAACCGACCGGGAAACCGAGAGAATTCCAGTTTGGAATGGAAAAAACGATCCACAATGAAGAACAAGGTGATGTGAAGAAATTTGATTTCTCGCTGATGAGGGATGATTTTGAAACCAAAAGCGGGACCTGGGTGACCCCAGGGATTCCGTTGCTGGTCTTTTTTACAGCCGGATACTTTGTGTTGCTTTTTTACGGAGATCTCGTGATCGGCCTAATTCAATTCTTTTCAAAGCTTCTTGGATTCTAGACCTTAACAGAGTAAATTTCGTTTCCGGAACCAAACGCTACTGCTTACTACAGAATGTATTCAGGTTAGATTTCGTAGGTGAGTTTTTTCTTCTTGGTTTCCGGTTCTTCCTCTTTTTCTTCCTCGCTCTTTCGGCCGATCATGTCTTTAGCCGAAGACAAGAGAACTCCCAGAAGTACCAAAAACAGTACTCCATTGATTAAGGTTGATGCGACCAGGACGGTGTTGGAGTTTGGGGCGAGGAAGTTCGAAGCAAGTTGAGTGATGAGGACCACGAGGCTGAACACGACCGTCGCGACTCTCCAGGGACCAGAAAAAAACCACTCGGACTTGTATGCGAGACCAAAAGCCACGAAGCACAGGATCGCCCCCACGACCGCTAAAGAAGGGCCTTCCTGAAGGCCAGCTACCAGAGCAAAGTAGACCCCGGTAATGAGGAACATCATATTGGGAATAGTCAGTAGGGTTTTGCTGGCCGGCACCTAAGATACGGCAAATTTGTTTCAAAATCGCGCTTAAAGCGTTTTATCTTTAGGGCCGAAT
>JAPCJV010000034.1 GCA_027886785.1 Nitrososphaerota archaeon
ATCCCCGCCGGTACAAGGGTGTAAACGTAGGAAACTAATCTGGAACCAAGAATTCTCCAAAGATCACTGCTAGTATGATGCATTATTTCACGCAGGAGGAAAGAGATGTCCAATATCGCTATCAAAGAAAGAGTCTCGAGGATTATGGGCACCACTCCGAAATTTGCCGACGTCAGCACGACAGTTGCGAATGCGAACGATAGTCTGTTCACACTGATCAGGATGCTAATCCGAAAGAATGTCGCCAATCCGTCGATAAGAGCGAAAAGGACAAAGATCCAGAAAATCGATGGGAGATAAATTGCGGCGATCAGCATCGCCGCGACGACGAGGAAGAAAGAATAGACTTCTCCTATCGGAATGCGCATTCGCTGGGTATCTAGTTCCTCCAATTCCTGCATCCTAGATTTTCCCCCTAGAGAATTGGATTTGTCTTTCTTGGGCTCTGACGTTCTTGGAAAGCGCGAAATCCAGAGGCTCGTCCTTTCTCCAATCGGTAACAAGTGCTCCGGATCTGCGGAGCTGATCGAGATTCGCTCTTCTTGCGAGGAGGGCGAGCTCGATCGAGATCCTAAGCGTTCGCTGGTGTTCTTTCTCTCTGCGTCGAAGCTTGGCGGGGCTAAAATCAACAGGATTTGGCGACAACACCAGGAGCTCGTACCCGGACCTGGCTATTTCGCCCGCCGCGTTGAAAGCTCCAGAATCGACCAGGGGCGAGATCAGGATAACCTGCGCAAGATGCGGGTAAAAGTACTTCAGATAGCTGGGAATGTTCTCGAAAGTGAAAAATCCTCCCGCGCGCAATTTGATCAGACTGAGTACAATTCTATTGTACTGTCTTCTTCCGTATCCGGGAGGGATGCGTTCGCTGTCCAATCCTATGGTAACCAGACCGACTCGGTTCCTGTCTCGCAGCAACTTGTCGGTGACAGAGATCCCCGCGCGGATCGAGTGATTGATGAGCGAGTCTGTTTTGTTGGATAGATCTGACGCCGGCCTCGCGTCGACAATGACGATCGTGTCTGCGCCGAGCTCAGCGGACTGCTCGTTCAGGAGAAGCTCCTCGTCCGGCCTTTTCGCGGAAGCCCTCCAGTTTATTCTACGATAGGAATCCCCGGGGATATACTGGCGAATGCTGTAATTGTCCATCCCCGGTCCAACCTTCCTTGCGACAATCTCTCCTGGCCATGGTTTTGTTTTTCTGGGTCGAATCTTGAAGTGGGTGAGTCGCTCTGAAGCCTTGGGGAGCACTACCAGAGTTGAAGAAGCTTGATTATCAATTACCTGTTCGATCCGGGTTTTCCCAGCCGAATCAGAGCAACTTACTTGAATTGGGCCCAAAGAAAATACACCAAAAGCGCCGCCCTTAATCAAGTAGAATTCGTCTCTTACTTCCCCGATCTTCAAGGGAAAGCTAAACCAGGGAGTGCCGGTTCTGAGCTCAAAGGGAACAGAGTCCGAAATAGTTACGAGCGCGATCGGAGCTTTTCCTATGTTTGTTACCTGCAGTCTGACCTTCGAATAGTCGCCTTGAAGAAGCTGAGCTTTTTCAATGGTTCTTACGACATAGACTTGCCCTATACTACGTTTTTGAATTGCAAAAAGACCTAGCAAGAGCACAATGGGGGCGCTCGCGAAGATTAGATCACTTCTAAGAAATACTCCGAGTACGAAAGTTATGCATGCAAAAGAAGCTAGGAGTCCGACTTTAGGGGGGATGCCCTTTCGAGAAAACAAGGGGAATCGGAAATGGAACGATTATTTTCTGACTAGGACGCCGGTCAGGAGGACCCTCATCATCGCGTTCCATGTTTTTAGCGCCTCAGCTTTCTCGTTGTTAACCACAATGCTCGCAGCGATCCCATCGTAGATTGCAATCAGACCCTTCGCCAACAGGCGGCTGTCCACATCAGATCGGATCAGTCTTTTACTCTTAAGATCGTTCAGAAATTTCATGATCGTATCGATCGATCTTTCATAAATCTCGCGGAGTGCAATTCTGATTTCTTTATTTCTGGAAGCTTCAGTCAGCGTTTCAAACAATAATCCTTGATTGAAAAACCGGTTTTCCTCCAGCATCCGCGTAAAAAATTTCTCAGATCCAGAAAGGAGATCGCCGCCCGAAAATGTTTCATTCAAAATTTCTCCAAACTGATTTTGTCCAGACTTGCAGATTTCGGTGAAGAGCTGTTCTTTGCTGTCAAAGTACAGGTAGAGCGCCCCCTTGCTGATCCCGATCTCTTTTGCGATGTCATCCATTGTTGTTTCGTGATATCCTTTGGAGGAAAAGGCCTCAAGGGCTCCCTGAACTATTCTATCCCTTGCCTCTTCCTTGTAGCTGGGTACAACTTTTGGCAACTTGTTTTTTAGTAATCTGAGTGACTTGCTATTTAGTTTTGTGACTGACCAGTTAGTTTAAATGATGACCAACCAGTCAGTTTGGAATAATCGGGTGCCGCATCTGAATTGAAAGCAAACTCCAAGCCCAGCATTTTCGAGAAACTCGGCCGATCTACGGTGAAACGGCGATACGTGATCTTGGTGCTTTGGATAGTGGTCATGGTGTTAATTCTCTTTGTGTCCCAACGAGCTGGCAGTGTAACATCCCAGCAGCAGGGGAGTTCATCGGGGAATGCGCTGGAATCGACGGTTGCAAGTAACATCATCAGCGCACAGTTTCAACACAACGTCCCCAACAGTTCGCTAATCATCGTAATCCAGACGGATAATGCATCCTCCCCCAAAACACAGAACTTTGTTTCGTCATTGATCTCAGAGCTCAAAGCAAATTCTTCGATACAGGAGCTCACAAATGCAACGAGCGCCTATTCCGTTTTGAGCCCGATCCTTAACCAGACGAATAAATTCGTTAATAATGCGTTGACGAATGCAAACAAAACTGAAAATCTTCTGTATGGAGTACCGGCCCTGTACCTGGGAATTTGGTCCGGCGCGTACAACCAAACTCACGTGATCGGGACATCCAACACAATAGCGTACAATCAGACTTCAAAAGATCTTTCCAACGCGAATTCCACCGCGTTCCAGTTGTATACATCTCACGTGCTAGACGGATTCAACAAATCTTGGTCCCAGAGTTTTACCCAGCAAACGACATCCAACCTCACTTTTGGCGAAAGAGCTTCGTATGCCGAAAATCAGTCAAGCGAAGAATATGTCAGCCACTTCGTAGCTACTTCGGCGAAGAGCTTTACCCTTTCGCTAATCCACTCAGTACCCTTTTCGAGCTATCTGAAGGATCCTCCAGCCGATCGAGCTCTTCGGAATTTTGCCATCAATTATGTATCGAATTCCTCGGGCTTTTCACAGCCCCTTGTGAACTCTACTTATCTAAGTGGCGTGGGTTTCACTCAGACTTCTCTCTCCAGCGCCGTCGGAAATCTCATCTGGAACCCCGACAGGTACACGGCGGGTCCTGAAATCAAGTCCTTGATTTCATCTCTCATTGACCCCTCGAAGAAAACAACATTGGTCGCTCTTTCTCTTGACGTGTCCTCCAATGCGAACGTGCTCGCGATCAGATCCATCGTCCATTCAGCTGTAAAAACCGCCGGGCCTTCTGATGGAGTCCAATCTGCCTGGGTCACAGGCAGCGATGCCCTAAATTACGATTCGAACATTTCAACCAACCAGGATTTGAACATCATCCTACCTGTGACAATTGTATTGCTCCTGGTCGCTACCGCGATCTTTTTCAGATCTGTTTTAACTCCTTTCATCACCCTGGGAACGATTGGAGTTGCGCTCGCGGTCTCTCAGATTTTCATCATACTAGTCGGGATTTACGTAAACAAGGTTGACTTTACCATTCCCACGATTTTGATCAGTATCATCATCGGGGTAGGAACGGATTACAGCGTATTCATCCTCGCGAGATACCGGGAAGAAAGGGTCAATGGCCTCACTGTGTCGGACGCTCTCATAAAGTCGGTCACCTGGGCGGGACAGAGTATCGCCACGAGCGGTGCTACCGTAATTATTGCCTTTCTCTCACTTGCCTTCTCAAGCGTTGTGTATCTTCAAACTATGGGAATAATCGTTGGATTGGGGGTTCTGGTCGCCCTCGGCGTCGCGCTGACGTTAGTGCCAGCAATTGTTGCGATTGTCGGAGCTAGGACTTTCTGGCCGATTTCCGGTAGGAGGTTTGCTTCGTATTCCGTTTCGGCCTTGAAGAAGTTGCAAACGAGGAAAGGGTATTTTTCTAGAAGCGGCTCGCTGGCGGTGAAACAGGCTCGTGTCCTGATCTTGGTAGCTTTCCTGGTGTCCGTCCCCGCGTTGTATGTCTATGCAAATACCACGCCGACGTACGACTTTCTCTCTGGGCAACCTACAAACCTCGAATCAATCCAAGCTTCCAATTATCTCACGACCGCCTTCGGGGGCGGCCGGCTATTTCCCTCATACGTAGTCGTAACTTTCGATCAGAAGCTATGGAATGGTTCCCAGTTCAATCAACAGGAAATGAATACGCTCCAAAACATTTCGTCATACTTGAGATCCATCTCTGACGTGCAAAATGTGACCTCCCCTCCAGCTCCCTACGGGCAGACCGTACAATATTCTACTTTGAGCTTTGCATCCTTCAAAGATAATCAGACGATTTCTTCCATTTTGTCAAATATTGGCAAGGATAACAAGACTGCCCTAATTAATGTAAATCTCAGAATAAATCCGTACACAACACAAGCCATTACCGACGCATCTAATATCCGATCGTATCTTCACAAGAATTACGACACCGCACCCGGCGTTACGGGCGTCTATCTTGGGGGGGCCTCGGGATCCATCCTGGACACTAAACACACCGTTGACAACCAGTTCAGCTCGATTCTCCCCATTGTCGTTGTAGGAGTGGCAATCGTTCTCATCTTGGTTCTGGGATCGATTGTTCTTCCGCTCTTTGCGATTTTATCCGTCCTCATGAGCATCGTGTGGACCCTGGCGGTGACAAAATTCGTATTCCAGACTTTCTTCAACTACGGGATTCTCTTCATCACGCCAATGTTTCTTTTTGTGACCCTCCTCGGTCTCGGTATGGACTATAACATATTCATCCTCACGAGAATTCGGGAAGAAGCCGGTAAAGGGCAGACCCTGAAAGATTCCATAATCCACTCGATCGAACAAACAGGAGGAATAATCACCGCTGCTGCAATCATCCTGGCGGGTTCAATAGGGGCGTTGATGCTTTCGGGAGACCTCCTTCTGAAAGAGTTAGGCTTCGCCTTTGCGTTTTGCATACTGATCGATGCCTTGGTCGTCAGGACGTACCTCGTCCCCGCGGTCATGTCAACCCTCGGAAGATGGAACTGGTACAACCCGACGAGATGGAAGAGAATTGATCTAGATCCAGTTTACAAAAAAGCCAACCCTCCAAACAGTAAGTAATTCGTCGGACTTCCGGCGCTAGACGCCGGAAAATCCATTCTTTTTACAGCTTTGAAATACCTGGGAAATTATGAAACGTATTTTTCCATTACAGAATCTAGTAATTTGTTTTGGGATTCCAGCGATGTAATAGCAGCTTCCAGCGAAATTTCGTGATTCGCCGCAGCGATATTTTCCAGCATGCTCCTCCAGATCGCTGCGTGCCTTACATCCACGATTTCATGTTCTAGGAAATATTCTAGAGCATCGGAGCTTTCCAATCCGTAGAATTCCTTCAAGCCGCGAATCTTTGTTGACGAGATTTTTGGGAGGTCTCGTTCGTACGCGTACATTGCAGCGATCCCGGCTTCGAAAGAAGTTTTGGAAAGATTCTTCATTTGACTAACGGCTAGATTGGTTCCTCGCAAGCCAGAATATGCAACAAGTTCATCATTAGAAATGCCCAGAGAGCTCGCAAATCTTGTCCACAGACCAATATGTTCGCTTTCCTCTCGTAGATTCTCATTCAATTTTCCATTGACCGCACGGCTGGATTTTTCCTGAATACTCTTGACCATTTCCGGAACCGCTTTTACAAGCTGAAAGTACTCTAAGGAATATCCAGATAGATGATCTCGTGTCAACTTCCCCTGTGACCACATCTCGTAAAACGGATGCTTGAGGAGGCTTCTACGCTCGATCTCTTCGTCGATCTGTAGGATCAGAGAATTCATTCTGTTCGACTTCACCTCAGACGCAGGATAGAAAAAATTTGCTAGCCGCGGCGAGTTTGTCTTGGGGCTCTTGCCACAACCATTTTCTTTTCTGCGGGTTTCTTGCGGCCCATAGCAAGCTCGATTGCCTCGACTAAGACCTCATATTCATAGTCGTCATTATGTCTCAGGTCGTTTATGAAAAAGGTCGGCGTCCCATTAACCCCACTTCTGATTCCGCTCATGAAATCTTCTTTTATTCTTGGAGTGTAGGCACGTGACCCAACTTCTTCCCTGATTCTGCTTCCATTCAGGCCCAAAGTTTTCTCCGCATATCCTACAAAATAATCGAAGTTCGAAAGATATCTCTGATTCTCGTAGATGTGGTCATGCATTTCCCAAAACTTTCCCTGGGCTGCGGCTGCTTCCGCTATCTCAGCTCCGGTCTCGGCAAAAGGATGGACTTCTGTAAGTGGAAAATTCCTGAAGACAAACCTGAGGTCGTCCCCAAATTTTTGTTGCACTTTCTTGATTATTGGATAAGCCTCACCGCAAAAAGGACATTGGTAGTCACCATATTCGAGTAATGTAACCTTCCAAGAGGCGGAGCCTTGAATGTGATCTCTCTTCTCGCCGACGGGGAGCCTCAGTTTAGGTACATCATCTGAACTCAAGAGGCATGTGCCTCCACGACTTGTTTCTTCTCCGGGTACAATTTCTCCAAGGCATCCAAAATGCCATCGGCGCCCGGATTCACACCGTCTGGAGAGAGATAGCTCCAGCGAATTACTCTGTTGTGATCTATGACAAATAGAGCACGTTCACTTTCTCCAATCTCGTGTCTGTACGCACCGTAGGTAGCTGATACCCGCCCTTTCGGTTCAAAATCTGAGAGGAGGGGCAGATGCAAATTGCGATCCTTCGCGAATGCTAGGTGACTCCAGACTCCATCCACGGAAACCCCCATGATTTCCGCATTGAATTTTTGAAATTCGGGCAGGATTTGGTTGTACAAAGATAGTTGATCAGTACACACCGGGCTCCAATCTGCCGGATAGAAAGCGAGGACTACCGGGCGTCCACGAAAGTCAGACAGCGAGACTTTTTGGTCCGGCGTGGTATTGAGGGCAAAATCGGGAGCTTTGGTACCAGGGGGGAGAATGGACTTGGGTGTTCGCTGCGACAGAGTACGTTTCTTCGTTGAAGTTTTCTTCTTACTGGGCAAAACGAATTTTTTCCTTCCTTTTTCCTTTGACGAGGTGCCTTAAGTAGGGCTGCCTCCCAAGTTAAAGGAGTATTGGTTCAAAATAATCTTGCTTAGCTTGCGATTCTAGCGCGGCTCGATTTACATATCAAATCATCTTTTTCTGTTAACTCTTGAATGTCTGATTTTATCGTCGTGATGACCGACAGCGCCTTTGACGATTGTTTGCTTGAAGCAGAAATCTTAGCTAAAGCCGGAGCGGAAATCAGAAAATATCAGACGTATGATCCGAGGACTGTTCTAGAACTTGCAAAGGATGCGGATGGAATATTATGCGATTATGCGCCCATAAACAGAACCGTGATTGAGGGACTCACGAAAGCCAGGGGAATCGTCGTAACGGGAGTGGGCTATGACAACGTGGACATCGTTGCAGCCACTGAAAGACGGATCATTATCTCAAACGATCCAGAGTACATGACATACGAGGTTCCCGAACATACCATTGCCCTGATTCTGGCGTTGGCGAGAAAAATCGTGCCTGCGAACGCGGGGAGCAAAAAAGGCGAGTGGAACAAGTTCGGGGAAAAATACTGGAACAAGGTGGGCCCCATTTTTCATTTGGACGGAAAAACATTGGGAATCATTGGATTTGGCAGAATAGGAAGGAAGGTGGCGAGAAGAATGCTGGGTTTTGAAATGAAGGTGCTAAGTTACGATCCGTACGTTTCTGATAGTGTGATGAGAGAATACGGGGTAACGAAAACTGACCTGGAGACCGTGTTGCAAGAATCGGACTTTATTTCGATTCACTCCTACCTCACTCCTGAAACATTTCATCTCATAGGGGAAAAAGAATTTGACCTGATGAAAGCAACCGCAATTCTGGTCAACACTTCTCGAGGGAAAATCATTGACCAAAAGGCGCTAGTAAAGGCACTAAAAACGCGTAAGATTTCCGGTGCTGGATTGGACGTGTTAGAAAGGGAACCACCTGATGTAGGCGAAGAGATCCTAAATCTTGACAACACCATAATCACACCTCACATGGCCGCTTTTTCCGAGAAGGCCCAAATGACAATCAGAAAATTAGCTGCAGAGGAAATGGCCAGAATTCTGCAAGGCGAGTCTCCGAAATATATCCTCAACCCCGAGGTGCTGAAGCCTCGTCCAATAGAATGATTAGTACTTTGGATCCGAAAATAAAATAGGGCAATACCTTTTTTCGTCGATTGTTTTTTGCGCAGTTTCTAGGGGGTTGATTCTTGTTGGATAATTCATTCGATGGATTCTTGAGGACCGACGGCCTCGTCGGCGTGCGTAATAATGTGGCAGTAATCTACACGGTGGATTGCGCGAGAATTGTTTCCGACAGAATCGCCCAGAGCATTCCTAACGGTACTTCTGTGGGTTGGTACAGTTGCTACAGCACTGAAGATGGAAAGGATGTTGAGACTCTTAGTGGAATCGGATCCAATCCGAACATCGGGGCGGCGATTATTGTCGGACTCGGTTGCCAGTCTATATCTCCCTCGCTCATTGGAAACAAGATTTCGAATTCCGGGAAAAGAGCAGAGGTCCTCTCGATTCAAGGAGTTGGGGGCACCAACAAAACTATTGGAAAAGGAATCGAAATCGCCAAACAAATGTCTAAAGAATTACTGAAACAAAAAAGAGCGAAAAGCGATTTATCAAAATTATCTGTCGGGGTAATGCTTGATCCTGCTGGTTTTAGCTCAACGCGACGCATTGTACGGTCTGTTAGTAATACTGTGACTAGCACGGGAGGAAAAATTCTTCTGGGACAAGCGGCACGAAAGTTCTATGGAAACGATAGCTTCCCAACGTTAGAGCCCGGAAACATTCCTGACCATTCCGGATGGTATAACGTTGAGGGACTTGTTGCGAGGAGCACTCGCTATTTTGGGCTTGAAGGAGACGCTGAGCCCACAGATCTCGCGGCAATGGGTGCCCAAATCTTGCTTCGAGAAGTCTTAGACGGGTTCGTTGGAGGAAATGTGGTTTCTCCCGTCGTTAAATTATGTGGTGATGCCAAGATTTCTCGCACGATTTCCCGAGACCTCGATTTTGGCTCGAGCTCAGGAGGAACCAAAGTACCTGAAAAAGAAGCGCGGCGAGTAGTAGCTCTTATTTTAGAAATTGCTTCAGGGAGGAAAACTGCTTCCGAGATTTCAGGTAATCTAGAAGGGGGCTTGATATTGGGAGGAAGGCCCCTACTGACTGTTCCGGCTCGTATTTGCGAATAAGAGTCTGAAAAAATGGAAAAATCCTTTCACGGTTTCTCTCGTCCTGACGACCAAGTAGGTGTCAGGAACAAAACAGCCGTTATCTACACTGCAGAAAATGCGGTCTTCATCTCTCGAAAGATCACCGAGCAGGTTCCTAACGCGGTTTCTTTTGGATGGTCGAGCTTCCGCCGGATGAAGAAGGACCTCGATGTCCACGCGCTTGTAGGGATCGGGCGGAATCCGAATCTGGGTGCGGTGTTGCTCTTAGGATCTGAAAACACAGGCATCGCGGTCTCGAAGGTTGCCGATGGAATTTCTAAATCCGGGAAGACAG
>JAPCJV010000340.1 GCA_027886785.1 Nitrososphaerota archaeon
AACCTCGTCTGCCCCATCCACAGGAGAACAGACTACCCCATCATTCGTTCAACGCAGCAGCCTCGGAGCTGGTCAATACCGGGAGGATCTCGAACTCGATCAGATCCTCCCAGTTGCTCGTCCATTTTTGAATCTGAGATTCATCGTTGCATTCTATTACCTGAAAGCATCGATCGAAATTGGGCTCTACCCAGCTGCCCAGGTACTTCATTTCCTCGGGCATCATCCTCCCCTTTTCTCGGAATCTTCGGTACACCGCCTTCGCATCGCGATTCCTGTAGTGCTCTATGATCATGAACAGCATGCGAATAGTAACTCCAAAGGAAAGCCAATTCGACGCAGTTTCGATCAGTGTGTGCCCGGAGGAAAGATGATGTTCCTCGCGCCCCAATATTTTGGATCGAGGTAGTGGATGTAGTCGGGATTCTTTCCTTGTTCCACAGCGAGATAGTACGCAAAGAGGTAGGCGGGTAGGATACAGAGAAACGGGGAGAGGTACTCGTGGGTCTTAGGGATCTGGAATGCATAGTCTGAGTTAAACTGGGACAAATCACTGATGACCATGGTGGTAGCGCCGATCTGATTCGCGGCCGCCAGAAGATCTCTAGCTCTCTCGACCGAAGGCCCGGACGGGGCAAAAACTACTACGAGCGTCTGTGGGTCAAATGACATCCCCGGCCCGTGCAAGATCTCTTCTAGGCACATACCCTCCGCCGGGAGGTAGCTCGCCTCCTTGATCTTTAGGGCAGCCTCTCTGGCCGTTACAAAGTTGGGGCCCGCGCCTGCGAAAAAAATCCGCGATATATTGCGCAGCTCGTGCGCTGCTTTCTTCGCGATCTCATCTGTAGAGGAAATGGTTGCCTCAAGTCTGCCGGAGAGCTGCGTCTCGAATTCTTTTTTCACATCTTCGAGCCCTGTATGCAGAGGCGCTGCAAGTGCGAGTGATAGACAAAGTACTCCTGCTGCTGAATCAGTATAGGCCTTGGTGTGACACCTGGATCTGTCGGGTCCATCCCCGATGACTAACGTTGTATCGCATACTTTGGAGATCGGCCTGTCGGGAAAGTGAGTCAGCCCTATGGTCTTCGCCCCCCGGGATTTTTCTTTAGAGAGCGCATCCAGTGTAGATTTTGTAATGCCGCTGTGAGACACGCCAACTATCAGGGTTTTCCTTGCGAGCTCGTGATCATAATGCACAAGTTCGAAAGCCTGCACAGCGCGCCAGCTCCGATCGGAGAGATCCAGTACCTGGGAACCCATCAATGCCGCGTAGAATGCGGTCCCGTTTCCCGTGAACACCATCTCGTCGGTCGATTGCGGTTTGAAGTCAGCGAGGGCCCTGAGGGTTGCTTTGAACCCCTTGGGGATGTCTTTGATCATGTCGTACGTCAAGAACGGATGCGCAGTGCGCTCGGCGACCGGGGGTGGAGTACTCAACTTCCTACACTTTAGCTGCACTCACAATTAGAGGACTGTATGTAACAATTTCAGACCGAGGCAAGTGTCTTCCATATTTCAGTATACGTAACTGCAATACAGTCCATATCTTGGATTCTGAAAATCCAAATAATCGTAAGAACCCTGCACGATTATCTTGCTGCAATGCATGTATTTTGACCCCAAGGAAGGCGATCGCTTCTTTTGTTCCAACGACCCAAAGTACGAATCTATAATCGAAATGAATGGGTCGGCCGCCAAGGAGAACATGAGGGTTCTTCTATGCGAAATGCATTTCAAAAAATTCGACCCAGGCCTGCACAAACCCAAAACGGATGCCCCTGATACTGCTCTGAGAGTACTGGACGTAAGACAGCTTCGCAGATAGTTAATCAAGATTGGAGCCTTTAGGGATAAGGGCTTCCAGTTGCCCTTTTTAGCAATTCATATGTCGTAAAAGAGGAAGCTTGTATTACTTATTTCTTAAATACCATACTTTCTCTAGTGAGTATGGGAAGCTCTGATTGAGTTATACAGTGACTGAGAAGGGAACCGTCACCATTCCGGTCAAAATAAGGAAGAAGTACAATCTAAAGAGAGGATCGAAGGTCAAGTTCGTTGAAACAGAAAGCGGGGCTTTACTTTTCCCATCCCCCTCCTTTGAGGAATTACGCGGTGTGTTGAAGAAAGAGATCGCATACAAGATTATCAGAGAACTCCAAGAAGAAAGAAGCCGGGAAGCAAGGCGCGATGAAACTTGATCGCTTTGCACTAGATACTGGTGCGTTTTCTCTTCACTTTGGAAACGATCCCCAAGTGCGAGAAATTATGAGCATGATCTTGAAAGGTAATGCGGAGGCACATACATGCGAGCTCAATCTGGCTGAGCATTACTACAAAACTTGCGAAAAATCCGGACGCGACGTGGCGATTATTACCACCGGTTCCATTCGGGAGACTCCGATTCAGATTCATTCGATTGACCCAGCTCTCACGCTGGAAGCTGGTGCGCTCAAATGCAAATACAGGGGTAAAATATCGTTGGCAGATGCTTATGTTATGGCTGTCGCGAAGATATACAATTGTAGATTGGTTACCACTGATCCCGTCCTGAAGGAATTGGGAATTGTTCCCACAACTTTGCTCAAGGTACCATAGACTCTACCTCGGCAATAGGATAAGCTAATGGATTTGGATGTGTTAGCGCGGAGATAAGATTGTTCGGAAGGACGCTTTGAAAGGTCTTTAGGGCGTCCATTGCGTACTTGCGGAGAATGGTCTCTCTGGTTTGCGTGAGCCTTCTCGGCTTGAAATATTTGCCAACAGGTACCAGGTAAAATCTAACTTCCCTGTCCTGATTAGTGATGCTACCTCTATACTTCATCGTAAAATCGTAAACCGGCACAGGCTTGCGACGAAGGCTCGGCCAGAAAAACTGCCGCTCTCCC
>JAPCJV010000341.1 GCA_027886785.1 Nitrososphaerota archaeon
GGACTTGGCGGTCATAGTCGTCCCTGCAGAAAAGGTGGAACAGGTACTGCGAGAATGCGGGGAGGCAGGAATAAAAGCCGTGATCGTAATCACCTCGGGCTTTGGCGAAATTGGGAGAACGGACCTCGAAAAATCTCTCGTACAGATTGCAAAATCCTTCGGCATGCGGTTGATCGGCCCCAATACCTTTGGCATCTTTTGCGCCAAGAACAAGATGAACTGCACCTTCGGGCAGCGCTACATCCTCTCGGGTAAAACGGCATTCATCACCCAGTCCGGGGCTCTGGGGCTAGCTCTGATGTCCTGGACCACGGAAGAGAAGTACGGCGTGTCCTCCATCGTCAGCATCGGGAATAAAGCAGATGTGGACGATGCCGACCTGATCGAATATTTCGGGGAAGACGATTCCACCAATTCCATTTTGATCTACATGGAGGGTCTGAAGGACGGAAGAAAATTTTACAATTCCTCCAAAGTGGTCGTGCCAAAAAAACCCATCGTGGTGATCAAATCCGGCAGATCGAAACGGGGAGCGATGGCCGTGACCTCTCACACCGGTTCCATCGCAGGGCAGGATCGCATTTTCTCCGTAGCGTTCAAAGAAGCGGGTGTCCTCCGCGCGGATACGATGACGCAGGCATTTGACTGGATTCAATCCATCAACGAAAACCCCGTACCCCTCGGAAAAAATCTCGTAATTGTGACCAACGGAGGGGGGATCGGAGTGCTCGCGACGGACAAGTGTGAGGAACTGGGAATGGAGATGATGGATCTCCCTGAAGACCTGAAGGAGGAGTTGCGCGGGATCGTGCCCAGCTTCGGATCGCTCCGAAATCCGATCGATCTAACAGCGAATGCGGACGACGAGCTCTACCGCAAAGTGCTCGAAAAACTGCTTCAGCGAGAGGATGTGCATGCGATCATTGCGCTGTTTTGCCAGACCGCAAACAGCGACGCAATGTTGGTGGCGGAAGCGATCATTTCTGCCGTAGGCACTGGTAAGAAAAAAAAGCCCATTACGGTGGGCCTCGTTGGCGGACAGATGTCCAAGGTTGCCTATGACCGCATGCTCGACAAACACTTCGCGGCCTATCCCACCCCGGAGAGATCCGTGGACGGAATGTTTGCCCTCATCTCCCGGTATGATCGGTTCAAGGAAAAATGAATCTCTAGGAGAACTTGTAACCGATTTTTCTCAGAAATGAGCGCCGCTCGGACACGTCTCTCTCGGTCTCCACTCCCAGAGGAGATCCCCCGTCGATCACCCCCAGGATTCCCCGCCCTTGCTCTGATTGTGCCACAATCACCTGTACGGGATTTGCCGTCGCACAAAAGATCTGACAGATCTCGCTGACATTTTTTAGAGCATTCAATACATTTATGGGATAACTTCCCCGCAGATACAGCACGAAAGAGTGCCCTGCCCCAATTTCTTTAGCATTCTTAGTCGCGAGCTCCTTTAGATCCTCTGCAGTTCCTTCGCGCCGGATCAGCCGCGGCCCTGACGACTCGCAAAACGCCAGGCCAAACTGTATTCCCGGAACGGAACTGACGAGAGCTTCGTGAATGTCTTCGGCGGTTTTGATAAAGTGCGACTGCCCTATGATCACGTTAACGTCCTGGGGTACTTCGATCTGGATCAATTTCAAGTCTAGCAAAGCGAAAATCTTCGATCAGAATTTTGCACTCGAGAATGTTTGAGTTTTGCTATATTATTGAAGGGTACCAAAAAGAGGCCCAAATCTCTGAGGGTACCCGTATTCGATCTATAGATGGGCTAACACCAGAAAGTGCTTTTTCTTTATGAATCAATAAAATTTGTATTTGGGGATTGGAAAAAAGAACTATCTTCTGCTTGATTCCTCCGCGTGCCGATTTTCCAATTATTCTTTCTTTAGTTGATGACCGTATTTCCCACGTACACGTTTCCATTTTGAATCAATACCGAGTATTCCGGAAGAGGGGTGGGGGGCGGTCCTCCAGTAACGCTTCCATCCGCAGGATTGAAGGTGCCGTCGTGACACGGGCAGTAAATCGAAGATCCGGGGTACTGCACCGTGCAGGGTCTATGCGTACATGTGGAGCTGAACGCCTTCCACTGACCACCCACGCTGACAAAGATCGAGCTCCCAAAAGTGGGATGGGAAAAGTACGCGAAAGTCTTGCCACTCAAGCTGCTGAGAGCTTGAATGAATACATATCCGCTGGGGACGGCAACTGTAGTACTCCCCTGCTGAGTTGATAGGACTGTAGTTGAACTTGTGTTCACTAGCTGAGTAGTGGTGCCGCTGACGAGCTGGGTAGTAGGCAATTTCTGCGTCTGCAAAGTGGTAACCGGAGAGGTCTGATTTCTCTGAAGCAATCCATCAAGCTCCACAAGACCGGCGGCTGCCGTCGCGACGAGAGCGGCTGTCACAATAAAACTGCGCAGAAATTCGCGCCGGTTCATTTCTTGTTCACTCTGCCTAAATTATTCGGAGGGACTAATTCGTTTGCAACTTTCTTCGCATGCCTAAAGGCTTTCACGAGGACGACGACCGACGTGGCGGCAAGAACCACGTACACTAGAACCAGAGGGATGTTGGAGGCGGAGCTCGCGGAGTGAATCACCATGAGCGAAATGGCCACCAGAGAAAGGGAACTGTGGTAAAACAGCGTATCTTTGAACCTTTCAAGAAAAGCAGTTCCCGTAATCCAAACGACCCCGGCAGCCGCGGCGGCAACGTACCCTAAAACAATCGCGTCCGAAAGAGGATAAGAAATGAAGTACGCAACGTGTAAAACGAGAAACAATCCTCCCAATGTCGCAGCGTAGATGTGGATTTTTCTAAGAAGCTCGAGCTTCTTCGTCAGCTTCAGGAGCGA
>JAPCJV010000342.1 GCA_027886785.1 Nitrososphaerota archaeon
CAAGCCGGATGAACGAAGCGGATCTTCTCCTCGCCGATTTTGGCAGAAGCTCTCTCGATCAGGTTCGCTATGCTTTTCACCGATTCGACAACTGGACTTCCGGTTGAGACACAGCCCAGACCGATCTCCTGCTCATACTGCCGGCGACTCACTTCATCCAGAAGTTTGTCGCTGAAAGTAAAATCAAGACTGATCACATCTACGTTCAATTTGGTCAGCTCTTTGAAAACGGAATAAGAATCACCGCACACGTGGAGGACTACAGGGGTTTTGATTCCGGAAAGCATCTCTTCGTACACTTCGGAAATGTAGCCCTTGAAGGGCTCAAACGAAAAGTAGGGTGCGTCCAGCTGCAGGTAATCCACGAGTTCTTGAAAGGATTCGAGCTCAGGCCGGACGATCTCTCTCGCGATCGCGAAAGTGAGCTCCTTCAAATCCGAGTACACGCTGCCCTGGATTCGGCAGTTCCTCGCCAAAGTGTAGGGATCGGTGACGGGCTCCTTGAATCCATAGTAACTGGGGGTGAGGGTTTTTGCCTGCTGAATGTCTCCGAGTCTGATCGGACTTTTTCTTCTTATCTTGCCTTTTACCAGAATCTCCGAGCCGTCGTACTCTATTCCTTCGACGTACTGTGGATCCAGAAAGAGCCTGATGAAGGATTCTCGAGTTTGACCCGTAGACGGGTACTCAATTCCTGAGCTTACAAAGTCCCGGACTGCGAGCTGGATGGTGGAATTCACGGGATCCTGAATTTCTTCAGGAAACGACTTGTACTGCGCGACCATATCTTCCGGGACAGTGATCGGATAGCTGCCAATAACGGTGGTAGAGGGAAACTTCCCTTTTTTCTTAGGCGATCTTCTTTCGGGCAAGCTCCGTTCCCTCACTTATGACTTCCAATTTTTTGTAAGCGACCTCCCAGGTTCTAGTCCTCAGGCCGCAATCGGGATTTACGGAAATCCTTGACGGATCTTCTAGAAGTTTTGCCGCGTAGAGAATTCTGTCCCGCACCAGTTTGGGGGATTCGATCAGGCTTCGACCGTCCAATGAAGCGCCATTGCCTGGTTTCCCAGAGTAATCGTGGACATGCGTCACTCCGAGACCAAACCCGCCCTCGTACCCTTCTTTCTCGAAATACTTGAGATCCAAATATCCCGGCCGGGATTTTTTGTCAACGCCAAGTTCCGTACTATCCCTGTTTGCAAATTCCAGAGCGAGTTGCGTAATGTCCTTCAGGTCTACAGAATATTTAGCTAATAATTTGTAGTCGCTGTAACAGTTGTGCAGGCTAAATGTACAGCCGTTGAACTCTTTCGTTAGGGCATTTATCGCATCAACAAACAGTTCCATCTCCTCATCGTCCGGACGAGTGGTAATGGCAGGTTCGTCGATCTGAATCCATTTCGCACCGTTCTTTATCAGCAGCTCCACTTCGGGACGAAGGGCATTTTTCACAAGATCCAGAATGAAATTTCTTCGAGCTTCAAAATAGGTCTTCCTGAGATCAATTCGGCGGGAGGATCCCTTTTCCCTGGCTTTTGCTTCGTAGAATTCGTTGAAAGACCAGTCGACAACTGTATACGGTCCCGTTATCGGAATTTTGATTTCCTTTTGCGTGTGAGCTTTGACAAATTCAAACTCCTCAAGATGAATCGGGTGCTCGAAGGCTGGAGATCCCACAATGGATCCTTTTGTGAAATATTTGAAATCAAAAGAGTGCACCGATCCCAAAAGCTTGAAACCTTGAATATTCCTGACTAGGTGCTCGTACATCTCGACCCTCCATTGCTCTCCTGAATAGACGCGATCCAGACCCACCTTCTCGAACAGCGACAGTACGTAAAGAACCGAGAAATCGCGGATCAGATCTTTTTCGCTCGGAGTGGGAGGAGAAGCAGACCGCGATCTGTCTTTTAGAAGTGTAACCAGTCTGCGGTAGTCCGAAACATTCAGCTTCTTCCCCCAAATTTCTGCCTCTTCAATGTCTTTTTCCGTGATCCCAGATTCATTCGAGACTCCTTTCACTCGCCAGCCGGGTTTTGCGAGACTTCCAATCTCTTGGAGAGGAAAGGTGAGGTCCGCTTCCTGAAGCTTGGGATTCTTTGCCATTTTTTTAGTTCAGCCTCTTTCTCACGATTTCTGCTGCTTTCCCAATCGCCCTAATTTTTTCATCCGCATAATTCCTTGGCAAATATTTCAATTCCGAACTGGGCAAGATCACCAGACCAGAAGGTTTTAGTGTTCTGACCGCTTCCGCACAATAGTCTGCGATCCACCGGGGAGTTTCGACCAGAGAGTTTCTGCCGTCTACGCAGGCGCTAGCCAACGCCTTTTCGCCAAATTTGCTTTTTTCAATCGAATAGAGAGATGTCTGGGTAAAGTCCACCCCGATTTCAGAGACACCTTCCAGATCTAGTAGTTTGTCGAGAATCTGAGAGCAATCGCCGAAGTAAGTGTGCAAACTGACTTCAACAGGAGAGGACTTGAAATTTTCTTCAAATGCAGAAGTAAACGCCTTTAGATCTTTCTTGCTGGTCAGCGCCGAGATACCGTATCTGAATACAAGGGAGGGCTCGTTGATTTGCACGGCTTGAAATCCCAAATTCGCGAGACCTTTGATCAATTTTCGCAGTACGTTCGCAAAATCGTCTATCAGATCTTCCTTTGACTTGTACCTCTGATTGTCCACTAGGTTGGTCAGAGTGTAAGGCCCGGGAATTGAAATTTTTTTCTTGGCATTCTTGGGCACGAGATCAAGAGCAGACATTACTTCATAGCCGGTTACAAAGTCCAGTCCATCCACTAGTTTCAGTTTTTTCACCACGGATGGTTTTCTGAAGAAGGAATTAGTA
>JAPCJV010000343.1 GCA_027886785.1 Nitrososphaerota archaeon
ATTTTTGGGAAAGCCGGTACTTTTTAGCGCGACATAGGTCATCGCGTCAAGGGGGTTCGTTACCATGATAATGATGCATTCGGGTGCGTATTTTGCAATCTCCAAAGCCACAGATTTTATGATTCCAGCATTTTTCGTCAGAAGATCCATCCTCGTCATCCCCGGTTTTCTGGCTAAACCCGCCGTGACTATTACAATATCAGATCCACGGAGCGAAGAGTATTCGTTAGATCCCGTAATCTGGACGTCAATTCCCAGTTCCGAGGCCATGTGACTCAAATCCAAAGCTTCACCTTCAGGTAAGCCAGGAATGATATCTACCAAGTGGACATCATCGATGTTTCTCTGCACCAAAATCATGGCCACTGTACTCCCAACCCGACCGGAACCAATGATGGAAATCAACCCAGATACTAACCTCTGATTTCCGGCTTTCTAAATCGCATTAAAGCGTTTCACGGTTCATCTTTTCGTAAAGAATTTTCCCCATGATTTACTTTTAGTTGCAAAATTCTTAAACACAAATTTGCAGATGATCAAAGTGTTTAACGAAGTGTCTCCTGCTGATCGAAAGGGCGGAAACTCCTCAAAGAGAAATGTACATTCTTCAGATACGAAGATCCATTTTCAAGAAGATGCAGTGGCAGTAATTGAATCGAACGTTGACGATGTAACGGGAGAAGTCCTGTCCGAAACCATTGACCGGCTTATTGATGAAGGAGCATACGATGCGACGGTAAGTTCGTATCTTGGGAAAAAGGGAAGAATGGGTCAGACCATACGAGCAGTTTGCGCCCCGAAAAGTGTCCCAAAATTCTCGCAGATTATCGTGGAAGAGACCGGAACGCTAGGAGTGAAAGTTAGCGAGTTTAAGAGACTGATCGTCCCAAGAAGAGAAATGAGAGTCAAGGTCTCTCTAGGAAAGTTTTCCGGAACTGTGGGCGTGAAAGTTGCGGAGACTGGCAAAGGATTTCGCATCAAACCAGAGACGGAAGAGGCTAGAAAGATTGTGAGACAGGAGAAGATTCCTCTAAGGAAGGTACTAGAGTACGTCACCCAGGCCGCCGAGCTGGAATTAGAATAGGACTAAACTAACTCTATGAAATCTTACAACTCCACAAGTCAACTGGGAGGGGTAGTTACCGAAAATGATTGTTTTGTTCCACTTGATCTCGAGAGATTGATCGAGTGGTTCATCCCTTTTCGATCTTGTCTCGTCGCATTTTCCGGAGGCGTGGATTCGACTCTCCTTGCTTTCGCCGCTAAAAAGGCGCTAAATCAACGCGCATATGCCGTAATCTCAAAGTCGCCAGCAGTTTCATTTTCGGAATTAGAGTACGCAAGAAAAATCGCGGCAGAAATTGGGATCGAGCTGATCGAGGTCGTGCAGAACGATCTGGAGGACAAGAAATATTTGGAGAACTCGGTACTGCGTTGTTATTTTTGTCGTTCCAATTTGGTCGAAGCAATGCGCCCGGTCGTCGTTAGTTTTGCGATAAAGGTTTGTGTCGATGGAACCCACACCGATGATATGCTGAGCCCCAGACCCGGAGTAAAAGCACTCCGGGAAGGTGGATTTAGAGCACCTTTTCTGGAATTGCAGTTCGGAAAAGAAGAAATCAGAGAAATGGCGAGAATTGCAAACTTGTCGAATTGGGATCGGCCGAGCGAGGCCTGCCTCTCCAGCAGAATCGCGTACGGCACTGAAATCAATGTTACTGGGTTAAAGAAAATCGAAGAGGCAGAGAATTTTGTCAGGTCCGTAACAAAAGCAAGGATCGTGAGGGTGAGATTGATCGGGAATCATGGTGTCATTGAGGTAGAACAGGAAGCTGTCGCGCGAGCGATTGCCAATCGAGAATTGCTTCGGAAAAAATTAGTCGAAATCGGATTTGAAAGTGTGGAAATCGACTCTGCTGGCTATCGATCGGGAAGAATGTTAGAGCTCTTCATCAAACAGGAAAAGTAGACTGGTTGATTGCTTATTTGCTTGACTGAGTGCTATAGGAGCGCAGTACCACATTTTATACAAAATTTCGAAATCTGGGAATTAAGGTACCCGCATTTAGGGCAACTCCTCCCTTGTGTGGCTCCAAGAAAAGGTGGTGGAGCAACGATAGTTGAAGAAGTATTAGACGGGGAAGTATTGCTAATAACAGGTACGGGGGCTACCGCGGCTTTTCCTACCGAGTCCGACCCAGTTTTCAGAAGGATGACGTCTCCTACGGCCTGAATCTCTTCGGAACTTATGTACAAGTCCGATGAATCTGCCGAGGGCGTCTTTCGACTGACCTGAACGGCGACTTTTCCATCGAGAGAAACAGCCATGTCAACCACAGTACCCACGACCCGTGCGTTTCGCGAAATGACCGATTTTCCCAATAAATCCTCGCGCTTTAGGTAGCTGCTGTTGGAGGAAGAAGACGACATCGAAACTAGTCAATTCCGAATTCGTGCTAAAAGGATTTTCTTGGTGGGTTTATTGCAATTAACTTAATTTCGTAATATCCGTGAAGGGTTCTATCAGTTGCAAGAGAAACCCCCAAAAACTAGAACGGATCAAGACGCAGACAAGCTCGAGAAAATCCGGTCTGCTTTTGAAAAAGCAAAAACTTCTGGAACAGTCACGGTTCTACCTGATTATTTTGTTGACAGATTCTTGAGGCTGAACAGTTTCAAAGAGCTGGCTTCAGCGATCACGACCAAAGGGATCGAAGGCGGAGGGGGAAGCATCAGGGGGACGAGGCAATCTGAGGTGAAGGGAGGTAACGCAGTAAATCTCGCGTTCGCTCTGGGGTCGATCGGGATCTCCGTCAATCTGATCACGATTGCAGATTCTCTGCCGGCCGA
>JAPCJV010000344.1 GCA_027886785.1 Nitrososphaerota archaeon
CCTTACCGACTCGAGTCCAACCATTGAGATTGATTTTTCAGCAACTTGGACAGGATTTTCAGTTGCAAGATTTCCGAAACTAGCACCGAGCAGGACGTTTTCAAAAACTGTTTCCATCAAGAAGGGCTTTACGAGTTGATATGTACGGCATATACCAAGATGACAAATTGAATAGGGTTTCAGCCCGTCTATTCTCTTTTCATGAAAAAAGATTCTGCCTTTATCGGGCTTGTAGTTTCCCGCAATGGTGTTGAATAAAGTGGTTTTTCCTGCACCGTTTGGTCCAATAAGTGCCACGAGTTCTCCTTGGTCCAAGTCAAAGGAAACATTTGAAACAGCTGTCAACGCGCCAAAATTCTTTGTCACGCCCTGAACAGACAGAAGTGCCACGAAAAATCAGACCGATCTTGAGAATAAAAGACTAATTGCATATTGCCAAGAGCAGTAGCCAGATAATAGAAGGAATGTATATGGCCAGGTAAAGAGTGCCCGTTCTTTGTTATGGAGCGAACCGAAGGCGACGTACCCACCCCCTGGAATGTGGAGCACATATCGGAGTCTCAGAGAAAGCAAATGGCGGAAAATTTTGTTCGCGTGCTATCACAGATTCACTCCCTCGATTGGAAAAAGGCAAAATTGCATTTCCTGAGAGATGACCTAAACGCGGATCCGGCAATTTTCGAGACGGAAAGATGGTACCGAATAGCTCGAAGGACGCAACTGAGAGCCGAGCCCATCCTCACAGAAGCGTACCTGTGGTTGAAAAACAACCGCCCTCCCTTTGCGCGATTGGCTCTCTGCCATGGAGACTTTCGTTTGGGGAATTTTATCCTGAAGGACGAAAAAATCGTGGCCATGCTCGACTGGGAAATTTCGTCACTATCGGATCCGATGTCAGACCTGGGATGGCTCTGCCAGAAGTGCTGGAGAACTGAGAGCCGGCCAGAGCTCATGACCGGATTGCTGAGGAGGGAGGAATTGTATGAGCTTTATGAAAAATTTACCGGCGAAAAAATAGACCGGGAAAGGGTTTTCTTTTGGGAAGTTCTCGCAAATCTGCACATGGCAACGATTCTGCTCCAAGCTTTCCGAGGTCTCCAAGATGGAGGAATCCGCGACATTAGACTATTATCCATGGAGGAATTCTTGTTCAAACCCATATTGCACGAGATAACGACCCTCCTGAAGTTCTGAGGGGAACAGTGCTTGTTACTTCCGGAAAATAAGATGTTGAGACTCCTGTCCGAGGTGCTGGACACGGAGGTGATTCCAAGCCTCAGCTCTCCTTACGCGCAAGCTCAGTCCCACGCCATCGTCTCCACACTGCGCAGCATGGCTCTATGGGACGAGAAAAAGAGAAAAATTCTGGCCGAAGAAAATACTCGGCTGAAAAGACTTCTCACTGAAATAAAGACTGTTATTGAGCGGTCGTCTAAAGCCAGCAGCGTAAAGAAAGCTCAAACACTTGTCAAGCGAATCGGCATAACGCTCTCGAATAGTGGAGCGAATACTCCCGATTTCGAAAATGCAAAATTGGTTGGAACACTCGACGATTGCCTCCTGCTCATGGATGAGCTGGAACGAAAGTACAGCAAGTCATTCACGAAAACAAGAACTGATATTCGAAGACAGCTTCGCAAGAACATAATTTCCGAAATCTCGTTATCAGCCCCCTCAAAAATGGGTGAATTCTCTAAGGGAACTGGATAATAATTGCCGCTATCATCACGCTCAAGAATACGAAAAGATACATGGATTTTTTCGATTAGATGGTAGTCAAATGAAATAGCTCCTTTGCATTTTTATAGCGCATCCATTCCTTGTCTTCTTCAGAAACTTCCAAGTCCTCAATGGACTTTACAGCTTCAGCGAAGGCAACGATAGGCGAGGGGTGATTGGTTCCCAGAAGAATCCTCTGAGCTCCCACCGTTTCGTGGCAGCATTTCATCGCGTAGGGATAAAATTCGGATCCATTTTCAAAATAGATCTGCTTCAAGTACTCCAACGGAATTTTCTTCACATTTTTCCGCGATTCCTCGATCGCGTCATAGAATCGAAACATCCTCCCTGCCATCAGCGGCAGTCCGCCACCCAGATCTGCGACCATGATTCTGAGTCTCTTGAACCGCTCTAACGAACCGCGGAACAGTAACTCTGCGATCGTAATGCTCGTTTGCTGGGGATAGAGGATGATCATTCCGAGGAAAAATTCCCGGTACCTTTCTGCTCCTGAAGGAAGAGTTGGGTGAATGAATACTGGCAAAGAAAGTCGGTCGAATTCTTCAAACAAGGAATCGAACTCAGGGCCGGAAATTGACTTCTCGCCTTGAACCCGTGATGGGACGATCACCCCCTTCAGTCCCAAGTCCATGACGGCCCTTCGGGTCTCCTCCACAGCCGAACCAATATCATTAAGCGGAAGCCCTGCGAGTCCCGCGAATCGGTCCGGATACTTTTCACAAATCTTTGCCGTTTCGTTGTTAAATTGCCGGGCTAACTCCTTGCATCCTTCAACGGTAGGCAGAAAATCAAACCAAGGCTCTGATGGACTGAGAATCTGCATCGTAATCCCGGCAGCATCGAGTTCTTTCAATCTAAATTCGGGATCACTTGCGGACCTTGTTAGCGTAAACGGGTACCCTCGTTCTCCAAACAACATGTCGGATCCCGTTTTAGGATTCTTTCGTATTGACCATCCGCCAGCAGCCCCATAATTGCGAACCGCATCGATATGCACTTTGGGATAGATGTGATTGTGAACATCGACTCTCAACTTCTCCAAAAACCTTGGTTCCTCCTGGCTTACCGATGAAATCAAGCGCTCC
>JAPCJV010000345.1 GCA_027886785.1 Nitrososphaerota archaeon
CGGAGCCGCCACAAGATGAGACTTAGGGCGGTCGGGGCAGTCATTACGAACCGTCTGGATGACGAACTAGAATCGCTTGCGTTGCTTGAACGAGTGGAAAAACACTCTCTTGAAACCATCACGGTTCACAGAAAACCACTGGACGTGCTGGCTCATCATCTTGCCGGATTAGCTCTGGAGGAGAGCATATACAAAATTGAGGACGCCTTGCAGCTGTTCAGAAAATCGTACCCCTTTTCAGATCTAACGAAGGAAGAGCTAGACTCCGTAGCCTCGATTCTGGAAAGTCAGGGCATCCTCAGGTTCGATGGAGAAGCCCTCAAACGAAGAGGCCCCAGGACTTACGAATATTATTTCTCGAATCTCTCGACCATCCCCGACATTCAACAGTTTGTAGTCCACGACGTTTCGACCAAAAAAATCATCGGCCGTCTGGATCAGGTGTTCGTCGGAGAATACGGGGAGCCAGGGAAACCCTTCGTTCTAAAGGGAAACACATGGCGAATCGTTTCGATTGACGACGATAAGAAAATCCTGTTTGCCGAACCCATGTCCCGAGATCTCACTACCATACCTTACTGGGTTGGGGAGCTGATTCCAATTGAATATGAAACTGCTCAGATTGTGGGCCTGCTCAGGAGACAATTAGTCTCAGGAACCGCAAGGAAAGGGTTGGAAGTCGCGAAGGAACAAGTTGAGCGGCTGAAAAGAACTGACGAAGATCTCAATGCAGTTCCAGACGAGAAATCAGTAGTCATCGAAAAAAGAAGAGCTTCAGCTGCAATTGTCGTACATTCGTGCTTTGGAACCAAGGTCAACCAAACTCTCGCGACCATGCTCTCGACACTTCTCTCTGCAAAGATTGGCTACCTCGTGGAAACGAAATCAGACGCTTATCGAATCATTTTGTCGACGAACGGCCCTCTTGAAACAAGGACTGTTTCAGAATCACTGAAGGAAGTCGTGGATCTTGGCAAGATCCTCACCGCCTCGATCGTGGGGACTCATCCCTTAAACTGGAAAACTTGGTATGTTGCGAAAAAATTTGGGGTCATTGACAAAAGTTCCCAGTATGATCGAAGGGCGGCGAGATTGATTCAGGAGAGATATAAGGAAACGCCCCTCTACAACGAAGTTCTTAGAGAATTATTTCAAGAAAAATACGACATTCAATTGACCGCGAAATTGATGACCGAGATGCGTGAGAATAAGCTGAATGTCCGAATAGTCGAAGTCGATAATTTTTCTGATTTAGCAAAACCCATCTTGGATTACACTTCCAGTTTTGCAGCTCTCCCTCTAACTATGGAGAAAGCGATACTAGATCTGGTGAAAGAAAGATTGGGAAACTCCAAGCACAAACTCCTTTGTTTCAGCTGCGGGAGATATGAATCCGTGCAGAAGACAAATGACATCAAAGATCCCGTCATTTGTCCCTTGTGCAGATCGCGCCTGATTACTGAAACGTACCTCTCCGACATAGATCTGCCGAAAATCATTCAAAAGAAAAAGAAAGGGCAGGCGCTTTCCGAGGAAGAAGATAAAAAGTACAAGCGGGCGTGGAAGACATCGAGTTTGATTCAGAACTTCGGAAAGCGAGCTTTCGTCATCCTATCCGGTTACGGAGTCGGTGTAGATACTGCCGCGAGGATCATTCGCAGGACGGGAGACGAGGATCAGTTTTACAGGAATATCTATCTCGCGGAGAAAAACTATGTGGCGACGCGAGGCTTTTGGCAAGACTAGCTAGAGATCGAGGATTTGGCAATCGATGAGTAATTTTTCATAACTAGGAATTTTTTGCTCTCGTACGTCTGTACTTCAACTGCCCTAACTTCGATTCGCTCGCCTATCGCGCAGCTGTCGAGAATTTTTGCAAGACTTCTCCATGCATAGAGCTTGATCTCGCCGGTGTGATCAGCGAGCAGAACTTCTGAGCGTCGCACCAAACCCTCTTTGGTCTGAATTTCTCTGCTCACAGGGTCTGTAAGGCAAATTAGGTCCAGAGAAATTATGGAATTTTCCACCAGATCTTCAACCCTCGCAAAAAGAGAGGCGGAGAGTGAAATATCCGGCCTTTTTGAATTCACCTTAGTAATGGAATTGATGCTGGTACAGCTTGCTTTTAACGAAGAGTAATCCACCGTTTCCGGTTTGAACAAGGCAACATCGTCCGAGAAAACACTGTCTATGTTATTCGCCGCTTCCCCGGAGAGAAGAACCGAAATTTTTCGTCCCAGCGAATCAATAGCAAGCAAATAGGAGCGACCATCCGTCGGATCGGATTTTCTTTTGGAGACGACGCGCCCGATGAAAGGTATTGCCTCCTTGGGTTTGGTTCCTTCATTAGTGGACAAGAGGCCCTGAGACGTGAAGGTCTGGATGTACCCGTTCATCCATTTCCGAGTTTCTTCGAAGCTCTCCAGCAGGCAGGTATTCTCGTCCCCGTGAATTTCCAAAGTTCCACTATTCTGAAAGGTACTGGCTCTCGTCCGTACATTTAGCAGCGTAACAATCCCTCCATCGTGAAGGTTCTCAAACACGGGAGTCGGATTGTTCCAAATGACGGCCCTAACGCTTCTGCGATCATTTTCATCTGAAAGGTCGAAGGTCACGTACTCCGCAGCTGAGCCGTCACTCCTAGTGAAACTCGCCTTCCGTGCATCTCCCTTAATTTTCCCTCGAATAATCAAGGGTTTTCCAGAGTTTCCCAATGTGGAAAGTGTGGAAGTGAATTTTTCCAGTGAATCGATTGGTGTTTCCGGCGCGTCGTCAGCGGCCTTTTCGATTGAGCTCGTTTC
>JAPCJV010000346.1 GCA_027886785.1 Nitrososphaerota archaeon
AGGTGTGGGCGGTGTGTGGTTGACCCGTCCGTTCGTCAAACATTTTCTCTGCGTTTCCGTGATCGGCCGTTACGATCAAATTTAGCTGATCGCCTTGCTTTCTCCATGTCTCGACGATCCGCCCTAAACATTGATCCACCGTTTCCACAGCTTTCACCGTGGGTTCTATCATCCCCGAGTGACCCACCATGTCGGCATTCGCGAAATTGATCAGGATGAAGCTGAATCGCTGTCCTTCGATTGCATTCACTGATTGCTCCGTAATCTCACGAGCGCTCATTTCCGGACTCTTGTCATAGGTCTCGACTTTTTGCGACGGGATAAGAATTCTTTCTTCAAACCGTCTCGGTTTTTCCACCAGGCCGTTGAAGAAATAAGTGACGTGGGCGTATTTTTCGGTCTCTGCAATCCGCAGCTGCCGCAGATTCTTTTTCTCCAGCACGTTGCTCAAAGTGTTGCTCACGCGTTCGCGGCCCAACAGTGCCTTCGGCCCCTTTAGTTTAGGATCGTAAAGAGTCATCGTGAGGATCTCCACTTTCTTAGGGCGTTTGTTCTCAGCTCGATCGAAGAGGTCTCTGAAATCCCTAGCACTCGCAGCAAGGGCCCTGGTCAGCTGACGTGCCCTATCGGGCCTGAAATTGAAGAAAATAACCAGATCTCCGTCCTTCATTCCCTCATAACCCTTGTTGACGATGGGAATGATGAACTCGTCATTTTCACTTCTCGAGTAGGATTGCTTCACTGCTAGAATAGGATCCTCGAATTTCTCTCCTTCTCCGTAAACGATGGCGTCGTAGGCGAGCTTGGTTCTCCCCCACCGGTTGTCGCGATCCATCGCATAATATCTACCGCTTACACTCGCAATCATTGCGTTTGGGAAATCTTTCAGAAAACTCGTTAACGAGGCTAGGTAATCGACACCGCTTCGAGGAGGAGTGTCTCTCCCGTCCAAGAAAGCGTGCACTACCACCTTCGCAATTCCGAGTTTGCGGGCAATGTCTAGAAGGGCGAACAGATGGTCGATATGGCTGTGGACGCCTCCGTCCGATAAAAGTCCCAAAAAATGTAAAGTGCCCTCGCGTTTCTTCAAACTTCGCAATGCTCTCAGAAGCTTGGCGTTTTTCGCCAGTTTGCCCGATTTGATCTCTTCAAAAACGCGCATTAAATCCTGAAAAATTATTCTTCCCGCGCCGATAGTGAGATGGCCGACTTCTGAGTTTCCCATCTGCCCTTCCGTCAAGCCTACACATGGGCCGGAGGCACAAATCCGACTGACTCCGAACTCGGTAGAAAGCGCATCGAAATTCGGTTTTTTCGCAATAGAGATCGCGTTGAACTTACCTGGGGGTGCAATGCCCCACCCATCTAAAATCACTAGAACTACGGGATTTTTCGACCGCTGCGCTCTAGGGGGAGCTGATTTCCTGTTTTTCATTTTCGAGCAAACCCAAAACTAAAGTGAGTACTTTAGCTTTCAAAATGTGCAAAAAGATTTGCGAGGAATTGCCTAACTAATTTGGAAGAGAACTCCTCGCTTTTACGGGGCTCCCTGTTCATCCACAATATGATTTCTCAAAATTCCGATATTTTCGATCTCGGATTCTAAAACGTCTCCTCCCTTCAAGAAGAATTTTTCCGGCTCCTTTCTAAACGCGGCGACTCCCGAAACCGTCCCGGTGGTAACGATGTCTCCCGGATAAAGAGTCACCCAAGAATAATGTTCTACGATTTCTGGAACGCTCACAGACAAGTGATCTGTGTTGCTCACCTGTCTGGGATCTCCGTTAACCCTGCATTCGATTTTCAGTTTGTGCACATCCCCGATGTCCTCTTTGGGCACAAAGCAGGGACCGAAGAGTCCAAATGTATCCATGTTCTTTCCGAAATTGAGGAGCCCCGACTTCATTTCCTCCCGTTGAATGTCTCTAGCGGTAATGTCGTTGAAGACCGTGAACCCGGCGATGGCGTCCCACGCCTTTTCCTTCGTCAAATACTTGGATTTTTTCCCAATGACAATCGCCAGTTCAATTTCGTGGTCCAGCATTTTCGTGTACTTGGGTCGGATTACCTTGTCCTCGTGACCGATTACCGTAGTAGGACTCTTGAGGAAAGAGATCCAGTGTGGCATGGGAAATTCCCATCCGGAGCTTGACCCTTCATTTGCGTGTTCGCGAAAATTACCTGCGGTATGAATGATCTTTCCCGGACAGGGGATGGGCGCACGGATTTTGATTTCGGAAAACTTGAAGACCGTCTCCTCTCCTTCTGGTCCTTTCAGATTCTCGTGCAAGTCCTCTGCAAATTTCAGCGCTTCCCTCGCAGCACCCATCGATTTTTTCCCGCCCTCAAGCAGAGAGATCATGTTAGAAGGCACAAAGGCGTCAGCGAAGGGCAGCGGATAATCTTCTCCTTGATCCTTGAGCATTCTTCCGTAAGCATAATTTGCATCAATCACGTTGTCATTACCGACCCAAAGTCCCACCCGATTTTTGCGGTAATGCGGTTCTTCAAAGGTTACAAGACGCATGATTATTTGTCTCAGACTTTCAAAAAATAATAAGGGTTGTCGTAAGCCAGTTGATCTGAGTCCTTCAGAAAACCAAATGATCTTATGAATTGTCGGAATGCTCAGGAAGTTTTCAGAGGCCCTTTCTTGTATTCTGTCAGGGACTCTACTAAAATGATCTGACCAAAAGATCGATGCAGTTCTACTTTCAGAAAATAAATAGAAACTCCTCCGCGTGCGATCACCCCTAGGGGGGCCTCGGCGGATCATTTATTCTTATACTGTCGAGATTTTC
>JAPCJV010000347.1 GCA_027886785.1 Nitrososphaerota archaeon
AAAAGTGCATGAGATGCGGATCAGACAGCTGGGTTCTTGCGAGAGACTAGGCTCGACGAGAAGGTAGAATTATTGGATTATTCCCTATTTCTTTAGTAGAAAAAAATGTGAAAAAGCCCTAGATGTTTTTTAGGGTATCTGCTATTCCTCACCTCTCATAGATCAGGCTTTACTAAAATTTGGAAGCACTTTAGCTCCAAACTCGCGCATCTGATTTTCGTCGCCGTCACCTACAAAGTGGATCAGAGCGCGCGTAGCTCCTGCTTTTTCGAACGCTTCTATCTTGTCGATAATTTCAGAAGCACTTCCTGCAGCGATGCAACGCATCACGAGCTCGTCTGGGACGGAGTCTTGAGCCTCCAGGAATTTCCCACCGTCTCCCGACACGACCATATTTTGAAACGATAGTCCCAGCTCCTTCGGGCGGTCAAATCCCATCATCCGGAGGGTATTTGCTTCGGCAAGGAGTCCTCTCTTTGCGCGGTTCATCGCCTTCTCTATCTGTTTTTGATCATAAGTTATGACAGTATACATCCAGACGGATGCCTCAAAGGGATCGTTATTTCGTCCTTCTTTCAAAGCTGCGTTTTGAGCGATCCCAAGTTTCTTTCGGAAGGTCTCTGGACTATTGAGCCAGGAAACCCACCCATCTCCGTATTTTCCCGCGACCTCCAGTGCGCTCTTTCCCCCGAGGGCACCCACAATTATTCGAGGAGCTTTCTTCACCGGGATATCGAGCCAAGCGGCCTTCAGTTTGAAATATTTGCCCTCGAAGAAAACCGGGTGGGAGCTCGACGATCTGAACAAAAGTTTTACAACTTGGATCGCTTCCGCCAGCTGATCCGTACGAATCCGGGGCGGAGCAAAATCAATCCCGAAAGGGATCAGGTTCATCGCTTCCCCCGCGCCGATTCCAAGAGAAACTCTTCCATTGCTGAGATCCGCCAAAGTGGCGACTATGTGAGCCATCTTTGCGGGATGAATTCTCTGAAAGTCGCTGACTGAGGAACACATTCCAATCTTCTCCGTACTCGCTGCGATCGCGCCCATGATTGTCCAAGGGTCTATCCTGATACCACCGGTATCGATCAGGTGATCGGAAAACCACAGCGATTCAAAACCCAGCTTTTCCGCGTAGATCGCTCTTTGCAGTGCGTCCCTCGGAGAAAGATCGTCCATGACGGTTCCAATTTTCATGACTTGCTTCGTTTCGTGGATTGATGGTTATGTTTTTCGAGTCGCGAAGTCAAACTTCGATGTGGCTTTCTTGGCTTTTTTAGCTCGGTCGTACACTTTCGTAGTTACTCTCGTACTTTTCTCTGAGCTTGTCCCTGAGCAAATTGTATGAAATGAGAACGTGGGGTCCGACCTTTTCTACGATAAGATAGGTCAATCGTTCAAGCTGTACCTCATCACAGTCAGCTTCCATACCTCGAAATTACGACGGGTTCTTTCTGATATGCCTGTGTGGTAGATTTACCTTGACCAGCTACCAAAATTTTTCCGATTAGTCAAAAAATCCCCTGCAGAGCTTTCTGAGCTAGATTCACCGTGTTTCGACAAAACCCAAGCTTGGAATGGAATCTTCATCGGATTCCTCCCTCCGCTTGCGATCCCCTAGGGGGGCCTCGGTCTCCCGAATGCGATCAGCAACAATCCCATCTCCGCACTGGGAACAACAGGATTTCATCAATGGCGAGTGACTGCTCATTCAAGTCACCCGAGTTTTTTTCCGTTCTCGTTGCTGGATCTCATCTATGGCACAGCGAAAGGGAATTACCAAGTTAGAATTGGTATTTTCCATCCACGTATTGATCAATTAGTCCTGCGATCGTCCCACCGTTCGGCTGTGGACAGTCCCCGCCAAGAGTTCCGTAAATCCTATAGTTGCCCGATGGTGGCGCCCTAACAGCCCACTCGAACGATGGCATTCCGTGCGACAAGCTCATCGAGCAGCTACCCGAGCCAGGCGCAGTACCCACTCCGACTTCCTGCGAGCTCAAGTATACGTAGAAGGCAGTAGACTGCACTCCTCCGACAGAAATTTGTGCGATCGATGAACCGCTGATTATGTACGCGTGCTGCTTGTTTGTGTCATCAACGAAGATCATGTAGACTGAATTTCTGTTCTGCCCGCCGGTGGTGACGTAGCATGATGGTACGCTAGCAGGAGCCTGGATCCGCGGAGTCTGGCCGGGATGCGCATTGATATTGACATATTGATCAAAGAGCATCTGCCCGTTCGAAGTATCAGGCACGAGATCGCCTCCAACCGTGGCAACGGTCCTTCCACCTATGCCATTCGCTGCGTCCCAGTACATGTTATCCGTCTGTCTGTTGAGCATTGTGGTGCAAGTTTTGACCGTGCCTGCAGTGTTTATCGGGAGAGTCGTGCTTGTGTGGATGTACACAAATAGGTAGACTTTGTCCGCGGATCCGACAACGTTTCTAAACACGGTTGCACCGGTAATCGCATAAGCCTGCATGTGATTTTTTGCACTCACCGCGTAGGTGTAGATGTACTTCTCTTCATGACCGTTCGAAGTTACGCTACAAGCAGGTGACGAAGCGCTGGTTGTCACGCCCGGATGCCCCGCATAAGCGGTGGAAGGAAAGAGGTAAATCTGTGCAAGCGAGGAAAGGACGAACAGGCCAACGATTGCTGCTACGATAACGGGTAACGATGGCCTCCAACGATTATTATCTTTAGCTCGTACGGCAAGTTTTACTGTAAGGAAATTACGCATGTGGTTTCTTATTTTCGCAGCCTTTCGTTATGCCCTTTAAGACCACAGAA
>JAPCJV010000348.1 GCA_027886785.1 Nitrososphaerota archaeon
AATATCGAAACTCCGCTCAGAGCGTTAATTTATCTCTCCACCAGTCAGCAGGAGGATGGCAGTTTTCCTCAAAACTTCTGGATCGACGGTCTCAAATATTGGGGTGGGATCCAGCTCGATGAAGTAGCGCTCCCCATCATTCTCGCCTGGAGGCTACAAAAGGCGAACGCTTTGCAAGCATTCGATCCGTATGAAATGGTATCTAGGGCGGCGAGTTTCTTGCTCATGAATGGACCTGCTACCGAGCAAGAGCGGTGGGAGGAAGCTGGGGGATATTCTCCTTCTACTCTTGCTACAAACATCGCGGCTTTGATTTGCGCGGCTCAATTTTGCCGATGGCGAGGCGATGAGAAATCTGGAAGATTTTTAGAGGAATACGCAGATTTCCTAGAGTCACATCTGGAAGATTGGACCTGCACCAAGTCGGGGGACCTTGTCCCCGGAATTACGAGACATTACATTCGCATAAATCCGGTTGATTTGCACGATCCCACGCCCAACGAGGATCCGGATAGTGCATTTTTGGTTTTGGCGAATCAGCCTCCTTACGCCCGGTTTCAATATCCGGCGAAAGAAATCGTGGATGCTGGATTTCTGGAGCTGGTGAGGTACGGCATACGATCGCCCACTAACAAACTTATCGTCGATTCCTTGAAAGTAATCGATGCTGTTTTGAAAGTAGACACTCCCTTCGGACCCTGCTGGCACCGCTACAATCATGATGGGTATGGAGAAACGGAAAGCGGCGAACCGTTTCAGGGCTGGGGTGTAGGAAGGGCTTGGCCCTTGCTCACTGCTGAGCGGGGATTGTACGAGCTTGCGGCGGGAAATGGCGTCAAGCTCTACATCGAAACAATGGAGAAATTAGCTTCGCCCACGGGTCTCTTGCCCGAGCAAGTCTGGGACACGAAAGATATCGAAGAAGCGCACCTCCACCTTGGCAGACCGACGGGATCTGTGATGCCGCTGTGCTGGACTCACGCGGAATATCTGAAATTAATCCGATCCGCAAACGACGGGAAAGTATTCGATTTGATTCAAGAAGTAGTGGACAGGTACATCACGAAGAGTACGAAGAGAAGTCTCGACCGCCCAATTGAAGTATGGAAGCGGAATCGCCAGCCCGGATCAGTCAAAGCCGGAACTTTGCTTCGGATTCAAGCTTCGCAACAGTTTGTGTTGCACTGGTCTTGCGATAATTGGAAAACTGTGAATGACTCAGATTCGACCTCGATAAACCTGGGGATAGATTTTGTGGATATTATTTCAACCGACAAGTACGAATCGATCAAGTTCACCTTTTTTTGGCCCGGATCCAATAGCTGGGAAGGAAAAGATTATTCCGTCAACGTTTTGCCGGGTCCATTTTCATAGATGATCTTTTTGCCCGTTTTGATAAATTGTCCTCACTGTCAGCAGGCGTTTCAATCGACCTTCATCCAAGCGAAAACCGAACAAATGTTCAGGACGAACCCTGTTATTGGTGGTGAAATCGAGGACACATGCCCAAAATGTGGGACGACTTTCAAACACGACGCTTCTTCCTATTATTGGGCAGAAAGATAATTTTAGTGAGTAATATGATTAATCAAAGGTAAGTTTGTAGATCAATTGCAATTATTTTCTCAAACTACTTGACTTAGTAAGTCGATAAGAGAGATCTCAACAGTAAAGAAGACCTTTTGAGATTTCACAAGAACCACAAAGTCATTTTTGGTTCATCACTAGGGCATGTCGGTTTCGTAAAAACTGTAGGGTCCGTCTACAATTCATGCCCCGTAGATCCAGTTATTTCGTAAATGGACCCGTCGCTAACAATCCATTCGATAATTCCTCTTGCGCTGGCTGCATTTCATTTTACGACCCTTTTTTCTCGGTGGCATTGTTCTCTTAATTGTTGGAGCCTGTTTGGTAATTTTTGGAATCTTTACTCGAAAACAGTCACGCTTTCGTCTTGAGAATAGCTGGATTTTTTCGGCCTGACAAACAACAGCATGAGTTACATCTATCATGGATGCGTTAAGCTAGCTCATGAGCCTGCATAAAGTCTGTATAGATCTGAAAGATTATAGTAACACCAGAGACATTGGGTTTGGTTTGAGAATTTCGCTCTCCCATTGACCTAAGAGGGACCGGCAGTTGTTATTGAATACAAATCCCTCAAACTTTTCTTCGGCAGAGACGAAAGCACTTCAGAAAGCAGCAACTCCCGTCTAAGCCGACCAATGAAGGGCAATAGTTCCGAGCTTCGCATTCTATAGATTGTCCCACGAGCGTCGTTGTAGGATTTTTGGAGTCTCATCTTTCTCTCATCGCCAGTCTCCATGGCTTTTAGGAATGGATTTAGATTCTTAGTTCTACGAAGATATTTAGTTCTACGACCACGAATAGCATCATTAGCAATCAACCAGTGAGCTGCAAGATCGCTTCTCCCAGCCTCTCCGGAATTGATTCTTTTTTCAATTATTTGGAACGCTAGATTGACGTGAGACATCCTATAATCTTCCTCTGCAGCAAAGGTGAGGTCCGAGATTTCGTTGAGGGTCTTCAGAAAAATACCGGTATGATTACTATTCGCTGGTGCGGTAGGGGATGATGATACTTCGGGCATCCCTAGTCACGACCCTCGAGTAGTTTGAACCGTGTTGAGTCTTTCATCAGCCCACGCTATGATATGCTGCACGCTCTGCGTAATGCCGCGAGACGGTATATCCGGTTGATTTAACCAATTAAGAAACCCACGCATGAGTTTTGACATTATTGTGAGCACCTCGACTTCATCGCCCA
>JAPCJV010000349.1 GCA_027886785.1 Nitrososphaerota archaeon
ACGGGTTAGGCTTGCAAAAATACATGCAAAGGCTATCCGCTCTCGGAAAAGATGAATGCTCTCCCGAGTTGATCTACACGGTCGATGATTCAGGAAAGCTGCTTGTTTTGGAGCCGAGGGAGAAGTTGCACCTCGCGCGGTCTTCCAGGAGGCACGCCGCCGTAATCGGGATGATTTTGAGGAAGGACGGTACCTTTTTGGTGCAGTGGAGGGCAGCCAACAAGCTGGGGGGCAGCAGGCTGGATGTATCAGCGACGACGCATGTGCGGCAAAAGGAAACCTACGAGAGCGCGCTGCAGCGTTCCTTTGAAAACGAGCTGCGCGTCGAATCGGTTGTCCCTTTGAATCACGCGTTTGATTTCAAGTACGAGGAAGAACTGGGCACTCACAAAGAAAATGAATACTGCAAGGTCTATGTGGGATATTACGAGGGCAAATTACATCCGAATCCCGAAGAGATCGATTCCCTGGATTTCATGACCGTTGGGCAACTGAGAGATTTCGTCAAGAAAGATGAGCAGAAAGCGACGAAATGGTTGAGGGAGACGGTGCGCCGCATGAACGAAACCGGACTCTAATTCATAGCTTCCAATTTGCTCTTTACGCAGGTGGCGAACTCGCTCGCCTGTTTTTTCACCAAATCTTTTCCGATCATAGTTACTGCCGTCTTGCCGGTGATCGACACCGGACGAATTTCGATTGCGTATTTTGCCCCAGTCTTTCGAGTTTCGATTTCTGAAATTTCCAGATTCCCAGTTATTTCCGCGTCAGTACCCTCGGCGACAAAAGCGATCCGGGAAGGTTCGACTCTCTCCGACACCTTAGCCTTCAGCTCAAAAGTTTTCGAGAGGTACCCCACTTTCAATTTTATTTTGAACAAAGCAGTGGTCCGGTCAATTGGAACAACGGACTCGCATCCCGGAATGCACTTTCCAACGTTAGCCAAATCCGAAAAAAAAGTCCAGCACTTTTCCCGCGGCGCGTCGATTTGAAATTCTTCGCTAGCTTGAACCGACGGCAATGGTCCGTACTTTTAGAAACTTGAATAGTTAACGAGTTCGGAAAAAATGCATATTCAGGAAGTACAGACGATTTTTTAGCCCACGGTAGCGATCAACTGGGGAGCTTCTAATTGTCTTCTGACATTGGCGTAGGTTTCAAGAACCCGGATTCCCTTCTGGGTGAGGACGTAATTCTTTCTACCCTCTATATCACTCGCGCTGACGAGTCCCTGCTCTTCGAGCGCCTTGATGAAATTCCGCATAACCGCCCATGAAAGATTAGATCGATACATGATGTGAGTTGGCCTTCCAGCTCCTTCAGAAATTGCCTGGAGTATGTCGATCTTCACTTCCATCTTGGATCTTCGTGGACCCGCCAGGATGTTCGCTTCTACCGTTTCTCAATCACTGGTTTCCGAAATCCGGGGCGGAGTTATTCTATGTTGTTTTCCTTCAGTCTCGAATCCGGGGTAACAACGGAGAATTCTTCTATGGAAAATGAAATACAGGTGTACAGTTTCAGCATTCATAATCAAATTAAGTAGCTCTCGTTGAGATTAGTTTCAGATTGATTAGGCGAACCAAGGACAATATCATCGCCTCGATTGTTGACGTCGCAAGCATTGTTTTCGCCTATAAATTGGGGATGTCGCAGCTCGGCATCGCAGCGGGATTGGGTTACGGAGTTTTTGACGCATGGATCGTGATCTGGCAGCGCGAGAGAATAGCTAGTGGCCTCCGAAATGTTGGCGATCGCTTAAAGATGCTCCCCACTTTCAGAAAAAAGGATCCTTTGCCCTGGGCAATGGACTAAAACGACGGAAAAGGATCGTAGTCGAACCTTTGAAATGCAGCCGGAAGTACTGATTCAGGGACAACGGAAAATTTTTCGGAGCGTCCACGCCGGACTCATTTATGACAAGACTGACCTCGAAAAAAATGCTCTGCAGCTCGCCGAAAGAAAGTTCGGTGAGATCAATGTAGAATTAATTTCCTCTGATAGATTATTCGAACTTCGTGACGATTTTGGAATTTTAGGGGTTCTCGGAAACCGGGGAGCAACTCGAGCGAGCGATCGCCTTGACTCTCTAAATTGCTTGAAGATTGGATTTTACTCGGGCAACGGAAGCTTAGACGCCGTTCGAAGGTCTTTGAAGCACTTGAGTGCCAGTATCATCTGCCATAGATCCAAATCGTTGAGCGAAGCACTTGCCTCAACAGTCTTTCATTTCTACGCGAGCTTAACTCTTCCGAGTCTTCTCAATATTGATCTTGCGGATGTGGAGAGCATTGCAGACGGGATCGGTGTTTCATTTAATGAAAGTGGAAATTCCTCAGATGAAATTATTGAAAAATTACCCCGAGAATCATACGTTGCAAAAAGCGCCCTGATGCATTTTTCTTGCCAGAAAGATGTTACTCTGGAGGAGGTCTACAAAATTACAAAGACCATTTCGTTAAGGAAGCTTGCCGATTTGTACCAAATTTACGCTCATCCCGGCGAGAAGAAGCTCTACAAGAGAACGAAACTGAAGATGGGGCTTCGTGTAACAGACGAATCCGAAAGTAGCTCAAAGAAGCCGCGTATTTCGCTTACAGCTATTCTTTTCGGGATTAAGAACTAGCTGATCCTTTTCATGTCACAAAAGTTAGAATATGTATTTGTAGCGCGCACGCTAAGTTGTGACAAAAAGATCTCATTTAGCAGCGATTCCGTTGCGTAATTTTGTGAGATCTTAGAACTTTCTTCAGTAAGATTTTAATTTTGGTATGGCCTCCCTAAGG
>JAPCJV010000035.1 GCA_027886785.1 Nitrososphaerota archaeon
CGTCCGGGTCCGCAACGTCCTAAATCTCCAGATTGCAATCCACGCTTCGCAAGCGTGGAAGAGTCTCAGGAATCTGAATACGAATTATCTTTTCATGAGGTCATCTTTGATATTAATGGATCAATATTCGCCATACGGCGAGGGTCTGTTCGATCAAAAAGTGGCTCTCTCCGAACCCTGAGATAAAGCAGAGTTCCAACCAAGTCGATTGGGTGCTGATTCCTTTTCAATGCCCTGGCATTTGCTATTCTCTCAAAATATTTCGGATCAGGATTCCTTTCTAGAGTAGCATCTGTTATTGTGAGCCCGGGGGCAATCGCATTAATTGTGATGTTATATTGCCCTAATTCGCTCGATATTCCTCTCGTGAATCCGACCACACCCCCTTGGAGGAAACGTAATGAGCAAATCCAGGCGTGCCAGCGAAAAACGCACCCGATGATATGTTCACTATCTTCCCCTTGTTCTGTTTTCTCATTTGCGGAAACACCGCTTTTGTACAAAGAAAAGTACCTCGCAAGTTAACTGCCATGACATGATCCCACTCATCCACATCGATTTCATAGAATGGTCGCCTCTTCAGGCCCGCATACAAACCCGCATTGTTGACTAGAACATCAATCCTTCCGAAGGCCCTGACTGTCTCATCTGCCAAGTTGTTTGTTTCGTGTTCTTGAGTGATGTCGGTCTGAATTCCTAGCGCAGTCCCTCCAGCTTTTTGAATTTGCGAGGCGGTCTCCTTTGCTCCTTCGCCCAGAATATCTGAGACTACAACATCGGCTCCTTCTTTAGCGAGCTCAAGAGCGTATACTTTCCCGATCCCTCTCGCTCCGCCAGTTACAATGACGACCTTATCTTTGAGTCGCATCAATCTCTTGGAATTTTATCGATCTAATTATTCTTTCCAGAATTTCTGTCCATTTTTCATAGGAAACTATTGCTTGTTTATCTTCGCAGCCCAACTGACAAGATTTTGGAGGACTATCCTCAAGAGATTCTTCGCATCATCGTCCTTCAGCTTCATGTTATCGTCGAAGACTTCTCGTGCTCTGCCCAAGAGAAACTCTGGTTTGTTTATCGGGTGCATGTTCAGGTCGACCATTATCAGCCTAAGGTTCTCTTGGGATCTCACTCCTCCCCGGATTCCCACTGTGACGCTGATAATCGCGGCTGGCTTTCCATCCCAAGAATTATCCGGCCGGTTTCCCCACTCGATGGCGTTTTTCAATACCGCGGTGATGCTATGGTTGTGCTCGGGAGAAGCGATTAGAATTGCATCCGAACTACTTATTTTTTCCTTGAATTTCAGTACATTCTCTGGAGGGTTTTGCTCCAAATCTTTGGAAAAAAGGGGAAATTTGGATACGTCGAAAATTTCGAGTGATGTGTTTTCAGGAAGTACGTTTTTGGCTTGCTCCAAAAGTGCTAGATTGTACGAGCCCTTCCGGTAACTTCCAGATATGGCGAGAATGTACATCGTTTTCTGAGTAATCCTGAGATCAACACCGCTTAATTGTTACGCTTTCATTTTGACATTTTCCCAACAGAAATCAGAAATAGACATCCTCTTTAAAGATTGAAATCGTTTTCTTTCCCATGGGATCTCTCGCCAAAAGTACTGTTGCTCTAAATGGAACTGGCAAGCTTTCAGCGTACCTAAGTCGGCCAAACGATACAGTCCCTAGATCCGCAATGATTGTCATTCACGAGTGGTGGGGCCTGTCTCCGCACATGAAGGATGTCGCCGACAGGTTTGCTTCTCTGGGATATGTGGCGCTCGCTCCCGACCTTTTTCGGGGAGTGTCTACAACCGTTAGAGAGGAAGCGATGAAACTCTCTGCGAGTGTAAACACGAAAGATAGCGCTGAAATTATCGGTACGGCTCTAGATTATCTGAAACAAACCGATTTTGTGAACCCCGATCGAATTGGGCTTACCGGTTTCTGTTTCGGCGGGATGCATGAATTCAACTTTATCTGTGTGTCACCCGGAATCAAAGCTGCAGCCATCTATTATCCGAGTCGCATTCCAAGCGAAGAGTTGTTGGCGAAAATTAGGGCACCTCTCCTCATCATCTATGGCGATCAAGATGCCTCAATAAAAGCAGCGTACGAGCTGGAGGGTACGCTCAAACGATTGGACAAGGAGGCTAAACTCGTGGTTTATCCGGGTTGTGGACATGCTTTCTTTAACGACACGTGGCAGAATTACAAACCCGAAGCAGCTCAGGATGCGTGGAAAAAGACGACTACGTTTTTTGCATCGCATCTTTCGTGAAAACATTTCCCAAGGATCATTCTTTTTTCGTCTAGGTTCTCCTCGTTTGATCAGTGGCAAGTGCGTCATGGCTTGATCCCTTAGGTAGGGACTTTTCCTCTTTTCCTCGAACGAGGGAAGTTAGGATGCCTATCGCGCTGAAGATCGCTGCGAACAGAAAGGCGTAGTGCATTCCAGTGACGAAGGTTTGAGCAAGGGCTCCAGTCAAGGTAGCAGTACCTCCGCTAGCTGACGCGAAAGCACCCGCTGGCATCGCTCCCGCAATGATTGCTGTCATGACAACAATTCCGATGGAGCTGGATGCAGTCCGCACTGTTCCCATGATTCCTGACGCGATGCCTCGCCTGTCCGCCGAAACCGAGCTCATGATGGAGTTTGTGTTCGGGGGAGAGAACAGCCCGTGTCCAAAGCCGATGATCGCCATGGGAATCCAGATGCTCTCAGGAGCGGAATTTGTCGTGAGAAACGACAAGCCGAAGAGACCCAGCGCCCTAAACGCTATCCCCACGGAGGTCAGTATCCGGGTATCCACTCTGTCAGAGAGTGCGCCTGAAAAAACAGATGTAATTGTCTGCACTATCGGTTGCGCTACGAGAAACAACGCGGCAGAAATCGGTGAATAGCCGTGTACCAACTGTAGATATAGCGAGACAACGAGAAGAGTCCCTTGGTTTGTCGCGTAATTGAAAATCGCGGTGAGGTTACCTGCGGCAAATAGACGATTGTGCGAAAATAACTTTAGATCGATTACAGGATCCTTTGAGTATTTGTTTTCTGTGACAACGAATCCTATCACCGATGCAACGCTCACCAGCCCAAAGATCAAAGCATCAAACTCAGACAGAGAGAGCTCAGTCTGGCTGAGGAACAGCATCAGACCAGCAAGAAATAACGAAAAAAGAACAGAGCCTGGGAGATCAAATCCTTTTCTAGTTTCGTGCTTTGCTTCCTTTGGGACATAAAGCAAGATCAGAAGTAACGAAATTATTCCGATGGGAAGGTTTACAAAAAATATAGATCTCCATCCGGCGAATTGCACAAGAATTGCTCCAATGATGGGGCCGAAGCTTTGCCCAGAGTAGACAGCACTCGTGTTGATCCCCAGGGCCTTTCCCCTGTCACCGTGAAATGTATCTGTGACGATCGCGATTGCGCCGGACCCCATGGTGGCTCCGCCTATCCCCTGCACGATCCGACTTGCTATTAGAGCTAGAACGTTGGGAGAGAGAGCCGCGAGCACCGATCCTAAGGTGAACAGTGCGACTCCAAACGAAATTACTTTTTTCCTGCCCCAGAGGTCTCCCATGTGCCCCATTGGAGCTTGCAATGCGGCATTCACAAGGAGGTATGCAACGGGGATCCAAACTAGAGACGAGAGCTGTGCAGAAAGAGAAGTCCCTATTGACGGAAGCGCTAGATTAACTACGCTTCCGTCGAAAGGCACCATGAAAGTGACGATCGTTGTAGCTAAGAGAATCAAACGCGGCCTTATAGTTGGCAAGCCTTCTGGCTTTGCGAATCAATCTGCCTTTTTTTAGTTTGATGGTAAATCATGCGTAAGCTATCGCGCAGAGTACGCGTTTCTAAAAACAGAAAGAAAAATAGCTATAAGAAGAAATCCGGCGGACAAGAAGTAAACCGAATGTATTGCGTCGATAAAACCACCTACCCAGGGAGGGTTGCTTTTGGTTGGCAAGCTAAGAAAGATTTGATCAAGATTTGCGATCGAGACGCGAAAGCTCAATACCAGAAATGCAATTCCAAGACTGAATGTAGTTCCTAGAAGAATTAGAGTCGTACTTATTCCAGACGCAACCCCCCGCGCGGGCGGAGGAACTGAGTTCATGATTGACGCCCTGTTGGGTGCTGCGAAAAGCCCCATTCCGCTGCCCACCAAAACGAGCGATGGGAGAAGTTGATCGAAAGTTACGGTCTGACCTATTTGCGCCAGTAACAAGAATCCTAAAGATGATATCACTAGTCCCGAAGTAGACAAGATTCGATATCCGTATTTGTCCGAGAGCCATCCGCTTATGGGTCCGAAGAAAGCAAGCGAAACTGAGATCGGAAGTAGAAATATTCCGGCGGCGAAGGGGTTAAGTCCCATCGTTGGACCTTGCATGTACAACACGAGTACGAGAGAGGTTGCTCCCCTAGCCAGAGCGTTCAAAAAGATCAAGAGGCTTCCGGAAACAAATGCAGGTATCTTGAACAGACCCGGAGGAAACATCGGATATTTTGTACGCGATTCGATTAGAATGAATATTGCAAACATCGCTACCCCGGAGCCGACTAACAACAGGAATTGTCCAAGATTGAGCGATGAAATTGCGTAGAGGGTTATGGCAACAAGGGTTGCCGCGAGTCCTGCGACAAACGAAATGTTGCCGACAAGATCAATTTTTTGCCCTTTCTCAATAATTGCAAGTTCATGGAGTTGATAGTGTGACCATATGATCGCGAATATTCCAATTGGAAGATTGATCCAAAAGATAGAGCGCCACCCGGCTACCGTTGTCAAAAATCCTCCTAAAACAAGTCCTAGCACAGAACCAACAACGATTGCGACCTGGTTTGTACCAAGAGCTCTTCCTCTCTCCGCCAAAGGAAAGGCATCCGTGAGGATGGCTGCGCTATTCGAAAATAGGAAAGCTGCTCCTATAGCCTGAATCATCCTGAATAGAATAAGTTCCAAGCTGTTCTGTGAAAAGGCGCATAGTGCAGATCCTATCGTGAAAACAATGAACCCATAGTTATAGAGCTTCACTCTCCCAAAGATATCCGCGAGCCGGCCGAAGTTCACCACCACGGAGGCAGTGATCAATTGGTACCCTAGCAGAATCCAGAGCAACTCGGCAATTGTGGTTCCGGGCAGGTCTTTCCCAATTGTAGGAAGCGCAATGAGCACAATGTTGGCGTCAAGCGATGCCATCGTCACGCCAAGGGTTGTGTTAGAAAGGACAATCCACTTGTATGCTAACATGCATTTTCACAGGCTTTCTCTGGAGAAGGGATTTTCATGATGATCATGATCTTCGAATTTGATGGTAACACGCTCGGAAAAAATGTTACAACAGCACCAAGATTGTGTTCTGAGATTTACCGAGTGGAAGACTAATTTCATAAATCAAAATGGATCCATTATTTCGCAATTTTCCTAAATTGAACCTCTATTCAATTTATTCGGAGGGGCATCACGTCAAAGATTCCTGATCAATACTTGATGTTTTCAACTTTGGAGAAATCTGGGGGTGTACTGAGTCAAAGAATCCAAACCTGGTTCATCGATCTCTGGAATCATCGGTTTTCAATAATCTTACTCGGCACGGGCTAAAATGTTGATTACGGAAAGTTCATGGCCTATAGGATAGGGCTCGTTCCGATTGTAGGATTCTAAGCCGATAACGCGGTTTAACTCGCTCGGTTAGTAGCCGGCGAACCAAGCGAATTTTTGTGTTCAATATTTAGAAAGTAATTCGTTTTGCGGCTAAAACGACTAAGGTTTGAGACGGAAATTCCTTATAGATTACACTGACCTCTGAGCTCTATCGTGATGAAAAATGGCACTGGTATCACGCTTTTACAAGTTTGCGCCAATTTTAGGATGAATCAGCTTTAGATCTCCCCTGTGTTCTTTGATTTTTTCATGAGTACCTTCCAGTTCGAGAAGCACGAGGTACTTGATTCTCCCCAGCACCTTTCCTCTGACTTTTTTGTCCAAAAGGTACACGGTGTCTCCTTCCTTTATCGGAGCGCGATGGGCTGTCATTTGAAATCAAAGTAGCCAAAGTGTTGGATTTTGTATTAAAGAGAAACGTATTGACAATACGTATCAATGATGGACTTTTTTGAGCGTGAAATATGTTTACGCCAAAAAGTATTCTTTGAATACAGATTCATAATGGGGTACTTTCTTCCGTTTACTATCCACAATGAAAAGGAGCGCGGGACGTTCTCCAGTTAGCATTCTCATTGTGTTGGCCGCCGTTGTACTGGTAGGATTCCTCGTGTACTTCGAATTTCAAAACGGCGTTCCACACACCCAGTTACCTATAACGCATTCCCCGACGTTTCTGGGCAACTATCCGTTCATACTGGGATCTGGAAACGTGCAACAAAATGGTTCAGCTTATTCCTACATTTGGATCAACGCGAGCGCGATAAAAAGTGGGGATAATATCACCGTTTTCCCCGCAATTAACGTTGATCTCCGCGGGATAAATGAAAATAATTTTACGGCGAAAATAACGTACCTAGGCTCAAGGTTTGGTTCTACACCTTATTGGATCAATTTCTCTTTCTCGATCCCTGTTCTGAACATATCGACAAAATCCTCCCAACTTGGGATCTCGAGCAACTTCACGAGAACAAGCGTTTCATTCGGGTCCACCCAAAATGGGGCGGAGTTTTTTACACAGATTTCAGCGGTAGTAAATGCCCCTGACGAGTTTGAGTGCTTCTTTTACGTCGGAAATTCCAGTACACTAGCACCCCATTTAGCGCATGGTCCGGTGCACTAGATTTCTTCTGGACCGCTCATCCACTTTTAGGGTGCGGCACAAAATTTTCGGGATTTCTTTCGAACGCAACTTTGCAGGCGTCTGAGCAAAAATACACCTTCTGACTTCCAACGAATGCAAAATGTTCTGAAGCTTCGTCGACCGTCATCCCGCAAACAGGGTCAACCAAGATCTTGTGCGAAATTTGCAGATTCGGAGCGATCGGCGTTACACTTGAATTCATTGAACGTGCCACTTCGACTATCTCCGCCATAATGCTGAGAGCAATTTCTTCCGCGGTTACAGACCGAATGTAGATTCCTGCCGGAGCTCTTATTCTCGATAAAGCTTCCTCAGAAAGTCCCATTGATCTCAGATAACTAAGCACTTCTGTTGCTCTTTTCTTCCCTGCGACAATTCCAATGTATTGAACGCCCAGGTTCGACAAGATTTCCGCGGATTCCTGATCCCGCTCTCCCATCGTTGAAATGATCGCAAACGTCTGCCGCGGATCGATCTTTTGTCCCAAATCTTCAACGGAGCTCAAGACAACATCCGCATCGGGGAATTTCTCCTTTGAAGCATTCTTGTCAATGATCGTCACGTGGAAATTGAGAGATCGCGCAAGAGATGCGAGCGCGTTCGCAATCGGAACGTGGCCAAAAATCAAAAGTTTCCTTTTCGGAAGGTACGGTTCCAGGTACACATCCATGGTGCCGCCCTGGCAGGTCGTCAAGTTCAAAGTTCGGGAACTGCCATCCCTAAGGCACTCGATAGCGTTGGTTACGATTTCGTTTTCGGTGCAGTGCCCTCCAACCCACCCTTCGATCGTTCCATCGGAAAGAATGATCGCCTTGTTCCCTGCCTTGACTGCAGTGGGACCATTTGTCTTCAATATACCCACTACGACAAAGGGAACGTCTTCGGATCCGAGCTGGAGCTGTCGAAGGAGGATGTCGTGGGTCATGGAAAATCCCTTGGAAGATTGTGGAGGGCGGAGCTATAAATCAGTTCCCGACGAGTCGCTTCGGGGATCTGTGAATGTTTTGGGAGAAGCTGACACACCAAAAGCGGCTTTGAACTTTTTTCTATCCGTGAAAACATCCAGCCCTGCAAAAACATCAATGAATGGAAGAGCTAGTTTCATTCCTTCCGCAAGTGGCAAATAGTCGGGGCTGTCTGCTTGAGGGTTCAACCACACCAGCTTCCGCACCCTACGTCTGATTTCCCGAAGCCCTGCTTTGAAAGTGTCGAGATCGCCTAACTCCCATCCATCGCTTATTACAACAAAGATGGTGGATGATCGAAGCACTCCTGGGTAGTTAGCAAGAAGCTCCGTCAGGGCGGATCCAATTCTCGTCCCACTGCTCCATGCATCCACGTTGGTTGTTATCAGATCCGTAGCTTGCCTAAGCGACTTTCCCTGCAGGTACCGATTCAGGGGTACAACCCTGGTGCTAAATCCAAAAACCGTCGACCCATGGATCGTGTTGCTCAAGTGGTATAGGAGTTTAAGGATTCTTTTGCTGTAGCCATCCATAGAACCGCTGATGTCAGCGAGAACCACGATTCGGGACTTTGTGATCTTATTCGACCGGAGTTCAATTTCGATTGCGTTACCCCCGGTTTTCAAATTGTTCCGGAGCGTCCTACGGAAGTCAAGCTCTGTTCCTCGAGAAATCGCATAGCGTCTCCCCGGTAGAGTAGCTGTCGCCCTCGCAAAACTCTTCAAACTTCTTTTCAAGACGAGCCTGTCCTTAATCGCATTCAAGTCGGCAAAGCTTTTTCGGCTCTGCGTCTCGAACGGGCTATACACTGCCAGCAACTTGTCGGTGGGGCTCGCATCCGGAGCCGGCGATTGATACATACTTCCAGCGGTAACCCTTCCTCTTCCAATTTGGTTCGATTCCTTTGCTTCCACTGTCCTTGCAATTTTCTCCTTAGGAATGGATATTCTGCCCAGTGGATTCATTTTCATAGGATCCTTTTTCGGCCTCAGCCAGAACTTTGCGAAAAGAAAGTTGAATCGCTCGTAATCGTCCGATTTTTTCACAAGTGTAGTCCGGAGAGCATCGCGAAACTCTTCCAGTCTAGACAGTCCAGTTAGTGAGATAGCGCTTGTCATATCCAAAGTTTCGGCAGGGGTTACGGTCAATCCTTCGCTTCGGAGAAGTTGGCTGAATTGAACAAGGCGACTGAGAAAGAGCTCGGATTCGTCGTCTTCTGAAACGATGCTCATTTCCGGATCTCTAAAAGTATGCTCCGCAATCGCTCTTCGTCAAATAGAGAGGTTTCATCGGAATTTTTCAAGATACAGCTGAGCGTGTCCTTCGCGACTTTTGGAGTGAGCCGTTTTTCTCCAAGAGCTTGCAACGCAGCCGCCCAATCCAGAGTTTCGGAGGTCCCCGGTTTGCGAATCACCTGCTCAGAACTTCGAATCTTTTCCACAGTTGCGACGACCTCCTCTGCCAGTTTCTCTTCGATACCGGGGACTTTTAGTTTCACAATCATTAGCTCCTTCTCGAATTTGGGATATGAGAGATATAGATAGAGGCAGCGGCGGCGCAGGCCGTCGCCTAGCTCGCGCGTGTGATTGGAGGTGATAATTATGATCGGACGGTGTTTTGCTTTGAACGTACCTAATTCCGGAACCGTAACTTGAAATTCCGCGAGCAGCTCGAGGAGAAAACCCTCGAACTCTTCATCGGCTCGATCTATTTCGTCAATAAGGAGAACTGGAGGAAGTTTCCCGGCGTCTAGGACTGCGTCCAGAAGCGGCCGTTTCAAAAGAAATCTATCGCTGAAAATCTCCTGCTCTAATTCACCCGGAGATTTTTTTTCTTCTTCAATCTTGATGTGGACAAGCTGTCGCATATAGTCCCATTCGTAAATGGTGGAGTTCACGTCCAGACC
>JAPCJV010000350.1 GCA_027886785.1 Nitrososphaerota archaeon
ATACGGTCTCAAAACACGGACTAATCGGATTAACGAAAAGTATTGCCGCCTTTTACGGAGACAAAGGTATCAGGTGCAACGCGATGGTCCTGGGAGCTGTGAACACAGCGATCGGTTTCGGAAGTTCGAACCCAAATCCTTTGGGCCTCGAGCTCATGAAAAAATCCATGGCAACCATTCCCAGGATAGCTCAACCTGAGGAGATTGCAAAACTCGCACTTTTTCTTGTCACAGATGATTCTAGCTTTGTAAACGGCTCTTGTGTGGTCATAGACAACGGCTGGTCAGTTGTGTAATCATGAAAGCTCGCAAAACAAGCAGGATGAGAAATCGCCTGAGAGCTCTTATCAACTCCATGAAATTGCCTAAGTGATTAGTGGCTGAATTGATTTGGTAAAACCAGAATCGAGGAAAAAGAGATCTGTATCCGGTCTGGATCTCCCGGTTTCCCATTTTGCACAGCGAAGCGTGATTGTTTATGCTGACGACGCCGTGAGGGATGCGGCGAAGTTGATGCGCGATAAGCAAGTCGGAAGCGTCCTAGTCGCAGAAAAAGGAGGAGAGCTGGTCGGGATACTAACGGAGTGGGACCTACTGACAAGGGTTGTAGCAGCTGATCGAGACATTGGGAGAACGAGAGTCAGAGAGGTCATGTCCACACCTCTTTTGAAGATAGACTCAAACGCTAGAGTGCAGGATGCGCTGCGAATAATGGTAACCCGAGGAATGAGGAGACTTGCGGTGATGCAAGAAGGCGTACTGATTGGAACCGTGACCCAGTCTCAGATCGTAGGAAACAGAAGACGGAGGTCTTCACCCCTACCACTCGTAGAGCCGGTTAAGGGTCGTCAATGCCCATTCTGCAACTTCAACTTTCGTACGAGGAAAGAGATTTTGTCTCACATAGATTCCATGCATAAGGAAACCCTATACCTCCAACTCGAGGACGAACAAGAACTGCAAGGGGCATCTTAGATTTCAAGTCTGCGCAAATTCTTAGTTTAATCTGTTGGGGGCTCAGTAAAGCAGCTTGGAAAGAATTTGACAGCTTCCCTAGTTTGCCTAATCCAGTATGACACGACCAGTTGTAAATATTCAGCTAGGCTTCCCGGGCACAGAGCCCGTCCCGAATTCGGAAAGGGAGATTCCCTTTACTCTGCAATAGATGACTTGGAAAAGAAACTAGCTCAGGTAAATATGCCCGAACCCTTCAATCACGAAGAGACATCGATGGGAAAGGAAGTTCAAGGAATAAGAGAAGTCAAAGAATTAGAGCAGAACGCTCTCCACTAAGAAAGGAGATCCCCAGGTACTGTTTTGCTTTTTCAAACGCAAAAAATGCATAAGACCCTATAGTCACATATCTGACTTCGCTGTTCCATGAAAGAGCTACCACTCAACGAATAAGATTCCATAAGAGTTAAGGGAAGAGTTTTCGGATGAAAATAGAATGAATGTTCTCGAACTTCTCATGACAGAACATGCAACGTTGAGACTTCACTTTCAATATGCTAGGAAAACTGCAAATTGGGATTCGATTTACGAAGTGGAGGATTTTGTCAGAAACTGCCACGCCAAGATTGAAGACGAAGTGGTATTCCCACTATTGGAAAAAGAATTACTCAGATCTTCAAATCAGGAGAATGTCAAAGTTCTTTCGAGACTCGAAGCTGACCATAAATTGATCGACGCCATCGGAGATCAAATCAAACTAAGGACAACTCAAGGAGATACCGACTCCTTGAGGAAGCGCATATTGCTTTATGCAAACACGGTTGAATCTCACAATTCGAGCGAGGAGTCACTCATCTTTCAATTCTGGAAAACTCTAGAAAGTTCATTGGTGGATCAACGACAAGATACTGTAACTCAAATGCGGAAAATTATTCAAAAATACGGTCTGAACAGGTATTTTCAGATAACTGGAATTTCGGAGAGACTGCTGGATTCTGTTTGTTAACTGTGGTCTAATTGTATTCATTCCGATTGATCCTCACTACTACCGAATAACCAATTCTTTAGGCATTTCAGTAATTTTCATTGGCTGATCATTGGATCTGAACAGGGCCGATTTGTGGATCTCTTTTAGCTTCTAGAAGTTAGGGATAGCCGCAAATCGTCTAACAAAACTCAATAATCGAACTATTCGAACGCGTGTGAGAGTCATTGTTGTTAGATTGAGCAGATTAGTTCGTGTCCTAGCTTTGTCACACGTTGTTAACGCCCGCCCTTAGCTACGTCAGCCGCCTTGCCCGCCATCGCGTCTTTTCCGAATTGATTTATTGCTAGACGACTATTTTTCGAATGCGCTGTTAAGAACCGAATACATAGTCACTAAATAGTCCCGAAACCGTGCGAATGTGGAGAAGAGAGCGAGTATATCTTGTTGTCCAAACCAGAAGTCGATTACCTGAAGAGCCAGCGGCTCGCGAGGATTGCAACTGTTTCAAAAAGCGGTGAGCCTAACGTAGTACCCGTGGGCTTTGAGTACGACGGTGAGTATTTTTGGGTCGGCAGCCACAGCCAGGACATTTTCTTCAGGACGAGCAAGTACAAGCACGTCAAGGGTGGAAATACCAAGGTATCGCTCGTAGTAGACGACCTAAAGACTGTCCAACCGTGGCACCCGCGCTTCGTAAAGGTGAATGGCACAGCCGAGGTCATGGACCACGAAGGGATTTTTGGACCAGGAAAGTATCTCAGGATAACCCCCTCGATCACGTGGAGCATGGGCATTGATAATCTGCCTGTCAAAAAGGGAGAATGGAT
>JAPCJV010000351.1 GCA_027886785.1 Nitrososphaerota archaeon
GCAGCAAGTAATCCTGTTCTTTCCGAGAAAAGCTCCTCACTAGCCTGGAAATTGTCCACCAGGTTTAACGTAAGACTGCGGGAAAGTCGCCTCTTTTTTTGTCACAATTGCAAGAGTTTCATCCCTTCTTCGTTGAATGCAAGGTACAGGCTGAGCAAGAGTCGCAAAAGGACCCTTTGCATTACTTGTCTAAAATGCGGGAATATTTATCGCAAGGGACTATGACCCACTAATTCAAAAGAAGACTAAACCCCTACATCGTCGTTTATATAGAGCTCCGAATAACGGACTTCTCTACTACGAGTTCCAGGTTTATTCGTACTTTAGGAAGGTTTGGACCAATTTTATGACAACTGCTCACGAAGTCCCCCAAGATTTGCTCATTTCAAGACTAACAGACCATCTGCGGCACGTTTCACAAGTGTCGCAACCTCAATGGACTGCCTTTGCGAAAACGGGATCGCATGCGTCGAATCAACCAATTGAAAGAGATTGGTGGTACACCAGATGTGCTTCTCTGTTAAGAAAGATCTACATCCATGGTCCGATCGGCGTTTCGCAGTTGGAATCCGACTACGGAGGGAGAAAGGAAATTGGATACTACGTCGGTCATCACCGGGATGCAGGAGGATCGGGAGTGCGTAAGGCAATTCAACAATTGGAATCCGCGGGTCTGGTTGCAAAGCATGGAAGGCAAGGTAGGATTCTAACTGGAAAAGGCGTGAGCTTGCTTGACCGGCAGAGCACCGAAATTATGAGGGAACTCGCGAAAGTTAAACCCGAACTCACCAGATATCTCTAGATTCGTCCTTGATTTGGTGTCTTGCTGCTTGCTGCAAACTGAAGCCACAAAGCCTCTTGGAGGCTATTTTTCTTGACCGAGGAATCAAGAAACCCTCCCGAAACTGGACAGGATCGCAAACCCGAGGATTCTGAGCGGCAGGCAAAAGCGGCTAGGGAGCAAATGTTGCGAGTGGTTTTTACCAGCGAAGCTAGAGATAGATTGAACAACGTCAGAATGGTAAAGCCGGATTTGGCAGGCTCGATTGAGAATCAGATTTTTCAGCTAGCAAGTTCAGGACGGTTACGGCATCAGATAAGTGATGAAGAGCTAAAACAGATGTTGGGACAACTACAGCGTCCGAAAAAGGAATTCAAAATTAATTGGAAGTAATTCAGTAGGCAGAAAATGAAATGAGCAAGAAGACTTCAGGTGTGAAAAAGCGGCTGCTTAAGATGAGACGGCAGACGTATTCCGTACCGACTTGGGTGATTGCTAAGACCAAGCAAAAAGTGAGAACTCATCCACAACAACGCCAGTGGAGACGTCAGAAGCTCAAGGTAAAGTAAGTCTCGGTGAATGATTTGTCGAAACACGAAACTGAATTAGAAAGAGTTTACACAGTCCCGCTCACTCGAGCGTGGATTACAGCGAGACATCGTAGAACGCGAAGAGCAATTAACATTCTCAGAGAATTTGCAGAGAAGCACATGAAGTCCTCTGAAATTAAGATAGATACGGATCTAAATGAGGAGATTTGGAAGCGAGGAATCACAAAACCTCCTCGGCGAATAACAGTAAAAATGGAAAAGGATGAAGACGGCGTGGTCACTATTTCGTTGCCGAAAGCTGCGAAGAAAGAGGCAGCAGTAGAGCCGGTCGAGGTCTCAAAGGAAGAGGAGATTGTCGCTGAACCTGTAAAACCTACACCACCCGCTGAACCTGTCAAAGTCCCGGAATCCAAGCCCCGTGAAGAGAAAGCCCCGAAGAAACCGAGAAAGACTGGGGCTCGGAAAAAGGCAGAAAAGTCCTAGTCATCCACTGCGAACTCTAAACCAGTTCCTGTATAATATGGGAATTGGATTCCCGTACCACTTCTCAAATAAACTTCGAATCTGGGCGGCCCCCTCGACACCAGCTAGCCTGGCTTCTTCATCCGCCAAGTCAAATGGATTTACTCGGTGTCGGTTCTGTAAAACTCAACGAGAAGGCGGGCTGAATCCGTCTTTTGCCTGAACCTGTTTTCCATCACGTAGTACATGCCTACTTTAGGGGATTTTCTTTAGGTGATCGATATTTTGCCATCAGAAATTTTCTCCACAAGTTCTCTGACGAAGATGATTTGTTTTGGTTTGTTTTCGGGACTTAGTGCGGATTCAGTATTCCAAAAAGTAGGAAACTTTTGTATTGCAAGATCTACAGCTTCGTTGTAGGTTAGGTCTGCGCCAAATTCCGCCGCCACGTCTAATTCATCCAAGTTGCCAGGATCCAAAGAGTTCTCTTTCATCCAAAAGAGAAATTTCTCTTTGGTTTTGGGATCAGAAAGATGCCTCGACATGCCTTATACCTCTTGGAAAATAGAAGCCCGTTCTCAATTACGTGGAGTAGCGTCGGAGCACCTATGTACTAAAATTTTGAGCTTTTGAGATTTCTTAGTCGGGAGACTTAATCAGTTTCGATATTGGGCAAAAGGCTCTCGTAATCAACGAACTGATCAGAGTCACTCTCTAAATTGCCCCTGCCTCTGAGAGATAGATCGATAGGATCGTAGTGATCAAACTTTGTTGAAGAAAATCCCGTCGCCATAATGATCGCGACTGAGACTGAACTAGAATTCGCAGATAGTCCGTATTCGATTTGCATCGTGCCTGAACCCAGGACACCAGATAATCCCCCGATCGATGAAACTAGTTCATTCATCGTGATGGATTTGTCAGTACAGAGATGGACGAGCGATTTTGAGGC
>JAPCJV010000352.1 GCA_027886785.1 Nitrososphaerota archaeon
GGAATTCAGACATTGATCGAGCAATACAGACATCTTCCGCTGATAATTGCCGAAGGTTTTCTCTTTGATTCAACGCTCGCCCTTTCTAGGATGATCTTCGACGGCGTTTTTGACAAATATCCGAAACTGAAAATAGTCCTACCCCATTTGGGCAGCGTGATTCCCTATATTCTTTCAAGGATCGATATTGAAACAGACAGGGCAGGAGATTTCCTTGAAAATTACAAGAGTCCGCTTCACAAGAAATTCGTAAAGTACTTTGAAAGGGTCTACGTGGACACCGTATCGCATCAGGGTCCCGCTTACAAGTTAGCGATCGATACGCTTGGGATCGACAAAATCCTTCTAGGAAGCGATTATCCTTATTCCCTGTGGGAGAAGACCGTAACGGCAATTGAAAATCTGCATCTTTCGCAGAAAGATAGGGAATCCATTTACTCGAGAAATGCCAATAAACTTCTCAATATTAAGCAGTAGATATTTTTCCAGCTAATGACTTAACAAGAACAATTTAAGTCCCTCACAATAATTTTTGTTCTATCCATGCATCATGAGCGAATCGACATTCACGCGCACTATTATCCTCGCGACCACCTGAAGCTCATTCAAGAAAATATCGATGTGTTCGTAAAAGGTGGAAGATTCCCAGCGATGGAGAAAATGTACAACATTGACATTCGATTGGAGGAAATGAGCACCGCTCAAATTACAAAACAGATATTGAGCGTCGGACCGCCGGGCGTAGATCGATTGGACAGCGTGACCGCCTTGAAAGAGGCAAAGAAGTGCAATGACGAACTTGCACAGGTAGTGCAAAAGAACTCGGACTTCTTCGATGCGGTTGCAATACTTCCGCTTCAAGAGATAGAGGAATCCATGGACGAGCTACACCGCGCGATTTCTGATCTGGGATTAAAGGGAGTGATGATAAACAGCAACATCAGTGGTAAGCCGCTGGATTCTCCCGATTTTTTTCCCTTGTACGAAAAAGCTGGAGACCTCGGAATTCCACTTCACATCCACCCGACGGTTCCTATCTGCACGGACTTTATGAAAGAGTACAATCTGCACACAATGATTGGTTTTCTCTTCGACAGTTCTTTGCAGGCGCTCCGCCTCATCTTGAGCGGTGTGTTTGACAAGTTTCCGAAAACCCAGTTTATCCTTAGCCACCTCGGGAGTCTGCTTCCATACGTGAAACAGAGGCTGGATGATCAGTGGACTTCATATCCGCCTCCGCTCAAGGGTTCAATCAGCATTGCACCATCTAATTATTTGGGGCGTTTCTTTACCGATACCGTAAACAATTATCCCCCGAGTTATGAGCTTGCAAAGCAAATTTTTGGAATGAATCACATCTTGTTTGGAACTGACTATCCGTTCATAGAAAGCAAAGTATGCTCAGATTGCGTTTCGAACCTAAATTTTTCAGGAGAAGAGATGGACATGGTTTTCAATACTAATGCTCGGAAACTTTTCAAAATCTCTTAGAGGAATTGAGAACGTTGTGCACCTTTTTCGACAATTGAATTTCGAGAGCTACCTTTCTTGAATAGTTCGATGTTTCTGGAAAATTCAAAGCTATGATCGCCGCAGGGTCTGGAAACCATTCTCTGATAGGATCGAGTGTAAAGAGAAAGGAAGATCCTCTGCTTCTCTCTGGCAAGGGAGTCTACGCCGACGACGTGAAATTCCCAGGTCAGCTCTACGTCGCTATCGTTCGCAGTCCTTACGCTAGCGCTCTAATAAAGAAAGTCGATTTTTCAAAAGTAGCTGGGCGACCGGGAGTGGTCCTTACCTTAGATGGTGCCGCGCTCAAAGACAAGGTGCATTCGTTACCGATTACTTTCTCGTTCCTCGGAACAAAGTTGACAGAATGCCGCTGCCTCGCAGTAGATAGGGTCAAGTACGTCGGCGAGCCAGTTGCAGCCGTCGTTGCATCGGACAGAGGAACCGCCGAAGATGCAAGAGACGAGGTTGAAGTCGACTATGAGCCGCTCGAGCCTTCGATCGACTTGCTCCAAGCATCTGAAAATGAGAATTCAGTAGTGTACAACGACACCATTCTAACAGGTGATGTCGCGGAATCATTCAAACGGGCAGCTTACGTCGTCGAAAGGACTCTCCAGAGCCACCGCCTCAACGCTGCAGCAATTGAACCAAGATGCGTGCTCGCAAGTTATGACGGCAAAGAAGATCTTCTCACGGTTTGGCCGACAACTCAGATTCCGTTTACCTTGAGAAACGTACTATCGTCGTGTCTCGGACTTGATATATCTAAGGTCAGAGTTATCGTGAAATACGTCGGCGGAAGTTTTGGGAATTACAAGTATCATCCTGAAGACTTGCTTGTTTCGTACTGCTCTCTCTTCTTGCGCAGGCCTGTGAAGTGGACTGCAGACAGGAGGGAGATCTTCCTCGGGAATTATCACGCAAGGGAGCAGGTGCACAAGATCGCACTCGCTGCGGACAGTCAGGGTCGTATCCTTGCCCTAAAAGACTCGGTAATCGCCGACCATGGGGCATATCTTCCAAGAGAGGGCGTCGGACCCTCACTGATCACTCAACTCATGCTTCCCGGCCCCTACAAAATAAAAAATGTAAGCATAGCACTCCGCTGTGTCTTGTCTAACAAGACGCCGACCGGCGCGTATCGGGGATTCGGTCATCCCGAGGCTTGCTTTGCGATGGAGAGAATGGTCGACTCACTAGCTGATAGGATGGGATTA
>JAPCJV010000353.1 GCA_027886785.1 Nitrososphaerota archaeon
GAGCTGAGGAAATAATATGCCACACCACTTATCGCCGCGATCACAATTACCAATATCACTACAAGAACCGTGATCATCCGACCAATTGCTTGAATTCGGTGCGTCATGAAAAAAGTTCTAGTTGAGGTCGGTAAATGTAAGAAATATTAAGCTTGCGAACACGCTTGTTTAGAGCAAAAGCTCGTCTTGTTCTGTTAACCTTTGAATTGTTTGAAATGCATATAGGCGCCCAATTTTTCGTTTGAGAGAGAAATCACTCGCATGCTTGAGCCCTCCGAACAGTTTTCAAGGAACACCCTTCTCTTCGGGTCAAAATTCTCAATCCCTAATGTTCGGGATTTGAGGGCGGGCCCCCTCTCCCTTGAACTCGAAGATGGAGTATTGCGTTATGTTAGTATCGGCAGCAAAGAAGTTGTTAGAAGAATCTACATGGCTTTGAGGGATCAAAACTGGAACACGATTCCAACGACTTTCTCAGATTGGAAGACGCGCGTTGGAGAGGACTCGTTTGAGATCTATTTCAAAGCTGAAAACCATCAAGGGGAAATCCACTTCACTTGGGACGGATCTCTCATAGGAACAAGTACCGGAAAAATTAGCTATTCTATGGATGGAAGGTGCCTTTCTCGTTTCAATAAACGAATCATTGGGTTGTGCGCGCTTTTTCCTATCGAGGGATTTGCGGGATCTTCCGTCGGGATCACAAACCGGGACGGGACTAGTCACAATGCACCATTTCCTCGTCACATTTCTTCCGAGCAGCCGCTACCAGGATTTGAAAATTTTCAAGAGATTCAGCTGGAAGGAGAAAACCAGAGTGTGAAGGTAAGAGTGCGGTTCGACGGGGACACATTCGAAATGGAGGACCAGCGAGGTTTTGGGGACGGATCTTACAAAGCATATTCCATTTGGGAGAAGTCTGCCCTACCCCCAGAAGTCTCAGAAGGACAGAAAGTTTTCCAATCGATCACGATCTCTGTAGATGGAAGTTATGAGGCAAATCCGACAAAAGCTTTCGCCCGTACCTCAAAACTCGATGTGGATCTTTCTTCTCCCAAGACTCTCCCGAGAATCGGACTCGGAACTTCGAGTGTTCTTAAAAGAACTCTCTCTCCGCGCGAGGAGCATCTTCTGGAAGCTATGAAACTTTCTCACGTTAGGTGCGATGTCGATCTGACCTCCGTCGGATGGAGAATAGATCTCGAGCAGGCTACGAGGGTAATCAGTAGTTTAGATCTCGCTCTGGAGCTGGCCGTTTTTGTGGGCTCAAATGCCGAAGATGATTTGAACGTACTCGATGAAGAGTTGAAACGTCTCCGCCCTAAGAAGAATGTTTCTCTTCTGATCTTCGACAAAGCTGAAATGGCTTCGAAAAGAGAATCTGTTGCTGCCGCGCACCGGATCTTTGGAAATCAATATACTGATGTGAAAATTGGTGGGGGCACCGACCGAAATTTCTTCGACCTGAATCTCTTGCGACCAGGATTTGCCCCTGCGGATCTGATCAGCTATTCCGCGAATCCCCAAATCCACGCCTTCGATATCAGATCCATTGTAGAAGCGTTGGAGGGACTGTCCTGGACAATAAAATCGGCGCATGAAATATATTCTGAAAATGCAATTACGGTTAGCCCCGTGACATTAAAGCCACGATTTAATCCGGATGAAACAGTACCCGAGCTTCCTGATATTGATGGGTTGCCAGCAAATGTCGATTCCCGACAAATGTCCCTATTTGGCGCGGCGTGGACCGCGGGTAGCCTAAAGGCGCTCGCGGAATATGAATCCCGCAGTCTAACTTACTTCGAAACGGTGGGATGGCGGGGCGTCATGGAAACAGATGAAGGCCCCGGACTCTCGGAATTTCCCTCCGAACGGGAAATGGTCTTTCCTCTGTATCATGTTCTAGCTGATATTTCAGAAATGGTAGGTGGTGATGTGTACCCGGTTCAATCCAATCAGCCTTTCGTGGTGAATGCTCTTGCCATTCAGAAGGGAAACAAGATGCGGCTCGTGGTGTTCAATTTGACTTGGGACAAACAGCAAACGTCATTCACAGGTCTGCCGCATATAGCTAACAGTGAAGTAAGAGTGAGACGCCTAAATGAGTACTCTACCCGTGACGCGATGTTCGATGCTGAAAATTTCAGGAAAAAGGTCGGAGCCGATCCTGGTTTGACAGCTGCTGGGAGGAAAATCGTGTTAGATCTCAGTCCCTTCGAGGTTGTGACGTTGGATTTTGAAGTTTCGCCCCAATCATTTCAAGCTTAATGTTGTTGGCCACGCTATTTCGAGAATAATCCCGATCAAATTTTCCGTATCGAGATATGCATAACGGGATCCCTCTGGATAGGGAGGAGGACACTTGGATTCCATAAGAACTCGTACTCCTTGATCTTTCCACTTTTTCATTTCGGCGTCGTAGTTATCGACGTACAGCCCGAGATGGTGTACTCCCTCTCCTCTTTTTTCCAGAAATTCTTGGAAGATCGTCTCTCCCTCGAGAACCTGGAGGAGCTCCAGCTCCCATCCGCCCAGATTCGCTACAAGAGCCCGGTTTCTGAAGTTAACCGGTTTTCCAAGAATCGTCGCATCTACTCCTGGAAAATCTTCTTCAACAAAAGGGCCAACGCCTAATTTTTCGTACTCCTTTGCCGA
>JAPCJV010000354.1 GCA_027886785.1 Nitrososphaerota archaeon
AAATACGTGAATAAGCTTTTAACAAAAATTGTCTTTTTTACATTCAAATGGAAGAAGTAGCAGAAGAGGGCTATAAACCTCTAACTGAATTCATCGAGGTAGCCAACGAATTTGCATATGTCTTATTGAGGAAAGTTCAAACTAGAAATGGGGTGAGAATTGAGATTTACTCACCGAAGCTAGGTTACAGAACGTATCTCGATCCCCTACAACTTGAGAGCATAACTTGGGCACCTGAAGAGGTCTTTGATAAATTTCTGGAAACGCCGCTAGGGCCGAACTAGGTTCAAGCAAACACTGATATTTCCCAAGTCTTAGGGCACATCCAGGACCGAGTCAGCTTCAAACAATTTATAGCAAGGTTCTTTGGATTTCTTTCGTTTTAGGGGGTCTGGTATCCTTGATGTCCGGCTATCGGATTTCTCTCCAAGTAAATGGGCGAGTTGTAGAAGTCGCAGCGGAACCGAATGAATTTCTTAGCGACGTCCTCAGGGATAAATTAGGGCTAACGGGTACCAAGATAGCCTGTAATGAAGGAGTTTGTGGGTCATGTACGGTTCTTCTTGATGGCAAGCCGATCTATTCGTGTTTGAAACTTGCCTGTGATGTCGGCGACCAAGAAATTCTTACTGTCGAGGGATTAGCCCAGGGTGAAAAATTACATCCTGTTCAGCAGGCGTTTTTGGATGTCGGTTCCTCGCAATGTGGCTTTTGCACTACGGGTTTTATCATGACAACAAAGGCTTTACTCGACAACATTCCCGATCCCAAAATCGACGAGGTGAAGCAGGCTCTGTCGGGAAACATTTGCCGGTGCACCGATTATGCTGGATATGTCGAGGCCGTACTTCGCGCTGCCCAACTGGCTCGAAAAGCAACAGAGAGAGCCTGATAATATTGGTCGTCGAGGAATTCGCATTTCTGAATCCTAGATCGATTGCAGAAGCGGTCTCACTTCATACAAAGTATGGTGAAGACTCCCGGTTCTTTGCCGGAGGAACCAACCTTCTATACATGATGAAGCGGGGCGTCAGAAAACCGCGCTACCTCATCAATTTGAAAACAATCAGGGATCTCGATCTTACGACCTTCGATGATACCCAGGGGCTTCGCATTGGTTCCCTCACGACCATAGAGAGCCTCGAAAATTCCAAACTAATGAAAGAAAAATTTCCCATTCTGGCACAGGCTGCAAAGAAGATCGCTTCTCCGCAAATTCGCTACATGGCAACCGTTGGAGGCAATTTGTGCCAGGATGTTTGGTGCTGGTACCTTCTCGAAGATTTTCCCTGCTGGCTTAACGGAGGAGAATATTGTTTCGCCCCGGAGGGAGACAATAGATATCATCACAGTGTGCTCGGAGGCTACTTTTGTTTTGCAGTTCATCCGTCAGATCTTGCTACTGCATTTTGCGCGCTTGATGCTACGCTTGTAATTACCGGCGGGGATGGAACAAAAGAAATCTCGCTGGAGAGTTTCCTTCCGGGCTTTACGAAGGTAGAAGGCCAGCTGAGGCAGAACATATTGAAGGGGGATGAAATACTCACAGAAATCAGGGTGGCACCAAGGTGGCAGGAAGCCAAAGGAGTTTTTGTAAAGTACGCCGTCCGTCAGTCTTTCGATTTCGCTCTCTCATCCGCGGCCGTTACGATGCGAATGGAGAACGATCGCTGTGCAGACGTGCGGATCGTCATCGGCGGAATTGCTCCGTTGCCATTTAGGGCAAGACAGGCAGAAGCGGTACTTATCGGTAAGAGACTCGATAAGACTCTCCTTGAAGATGCAGTCGAACAACTATTTGGGAAGACAATAGCATTAAGCGGAAACGCCTACAGAATTCAAATAAGCAAGGATTTGGTAGCGAAAGCTTTAGGGCAATTATCTTTCCCATATGAAGAGAAATTTATTGCCCCATAACGAGATTAACCCTGAGTCTATATCCCAACCCAAAAACTGGGATCCACTTTGATGCCGCCCCACGCGGAATGCGCTGGTCGGTGCTCCGTCCAAAATGAAGTCGGTACGTTGTCATTCAAAGTAGCCATCTCCGTACAGTATTCAATCCGTAAGTTATCGGGACCTCGAAAATAGCAGGAAATGTTCGATCCAATATAGTGTCTATAGGGGACGATTTCCAATTCAATCCTATTCCGAGCAAGTCTGTCGATCGCTCTCACCATTCCTTCTATGTTTTCCAAGTTCCACGCGTAGTGCGACATGCGATATTTGTCATTATAGAAGATCGCGAGATCGTGATGATTACTTCCCAGCCGTACAAACGCCATCTTCCACATGCCATCGTCTCCAATGCGCACTTCGGAGATTCGCATTCCAATTACATCTCTCAAAAATTCTGCATCTTTCTGAACAGAGACGCTGTAAAGACCGCCGTGATCAATGTCCGGTATCAGAGGGTCCAACTTTTCGATTTTTGATTTCTCTTTCGTCGGCCTGTAATAATCTGAATCATCCACCTTCACGAGTTCCAGCTCGATCCCCGATGGCAATTTGAAAGCTATCGACTGACTCAAGCCTGGTTCAATTTCAGAACCGCGCTCTTCATATTTTACTGAGAGATGATCCAATTTTCGCTCAATTCGTACAAACTCTT
>JAPCJV010000355.1 GCA_027886785.1 Nitrososphaerota archaeon
AGGAAAGCCCGGGCCGGTGTTTCTGGAAATCCCCATGGATGTCGGGAATGCGGAGTACAAGGGTCCGTCTTACAAACAAGTCTCTGTCCGAAGATCTCGCCCGGATGAAAAGGACGTCAAAGAGGCTACTTGGTTAATCGCAAAGAGCGAGAGACCGGTTATCGTTGCCGGAGGGGGAGTGATCCTTGCGCAGGCTACTGGAGAACTCGTGCAGCTTGCAGAGTCCCTGCTGATTCCCGTTCTCACAACCGCATCAGGGAGGGGGTCTATTCCGGAGGATCATCCGCTTGCATTTGGACTGGTGGGGATTTATCGGACGCGCATTTCGAAAAAGGTCTATGAAGAAGCTGATCTGATCATAACTGTTGGATCGAAAAATGAAGAGTTCGAGACGGGAGCTTGGAACTATTTTCCCATCAAAGCAAAACTGATCCAGATCGATATCGATCCGTTCGAGATCGGGCGAAATCTGGTCCCTGATGTCGCTCTGGTGGGCGATGCGAAACTTGCCCTAAGTGATCTAGCCGCCAATACCGCAACCATGCTCAAAAGAGGCGAGATCCACACTCAGCGGGTGAAAGATCTCCAGAGAGCTAAAACCGAGTACGAGGCTGTGGTTTCTGAGGAATGCAAGACCGCGGACGTACCCATAAGGACGAAGCGAGTCGTGCGCGAATTGAATGAGGTGTTTGGCAAAGACACGATCCTCGCCAATGAAAACGGGTCGCAAGATCTCTGGTCGTACTACTTTCCTTATTACAAAGTATTGAACACCGGCTGCTGCCTAGGCATGCCCGAGCAGACCTGTTTTGGGATGGGGGTGGTCGGCTCCATTGCGGCCAAGCTGACGAGACCGGATCTCAAAGTGGTCTGCACGACGGGAGATGGTGCGTTCCAGTTTTCCATGAAGGAGGTTCCCACGGCGGTGCAATACCGCGCGGGAGTGACCTGGGTGATTTTGAACAACTACGGGCTCGGGTGGGAAGAATATTATCAAAAGTACTGGGGAGAAAGCGGGAAGATTATTGCCACAAAGTTCGAGGCGCAACCCGATTTTGTGAAATTTGCCGAAGCAAACAAGTGCTATGGGGAGCGGGTGGAGAAACCCACGGAAATTCGTTCAGCATTACAGAATGCGTTAAAATCCAACAAGGATAACGTTCCCGCTATCGTGGAGTTTGTCGTCGGCACCTATGACTTTCCTGAAGGTTTCCACGAGTTTCACAAGATCGCCTGGGGGAAACCAGCTCGGCCGCTTCCCACAGGTCAATAGAAAATATCCACGAGTTATCGCAAGGGGAGAAAAAAATGTACGGACACTTTGATGGGAAAATCGCGTTTGTAACTGGAGCAGGTGCCGGGATTGGGAGGGCGATCGCCCTAGTTCTCGCTGAGGAGGGCGCGAAGATCATGGTCACGGATCTTAATCCAGAGTGGGCGGAAAAAACGGCTCGCGAAATCATCGGGGGAGGAGGAAAGGCTTCTTCGGCAAAACTCGATGTGACTTCAAAAGCTGATGTCGATTCTGTCATTGACTCTTGCTGGGAAAAGCAAGGTCCTATACATTTCTTGATCAATAATGCTGGCGTCTCCACGATGAACCACGTATGGGATCTAACGGAAAGAGACTGGGACTATAACATGAATGTGAATGCAAAGGGCGTGTTTCTCGTTACCGTCTCTGCCTTGAGGAAAATGCTTCACCATGAGTACGGAAGTGAAAAGCCCAAAATCGTCAATACTGCGTCCATGGCAGGAAAAATGCCTGCTCTGTACCTGGCGCACTACACCGCATCAAAATTTGCGGTCGTTGGATTCACGAAGGAGACCGCCGTGGAACTCGCACCCTTCGGAATAAACGTCAATTGCGTCTGTCCCGGCTACGTAAAGACTGGGATGCAGGAGAGAGAATTGGAATGGGAAGCCAAGCTGAGCAACAAGACAGTAGAACAAGTTAGGGCAAGCTATGTTTCTCAGGTCCCTCTGGGAAGATTGTGCGAGCCTGAAGATGTCGCTAAGATCGTCGCGTTTCTATGCAGTCATGAAGCTGATTATATGACCGGGCAGGCGCTAAACGTCACCGGCGGCCAGTTGATGTTTTAGCATCTCTACTCAGGAGGAATCTCTTTGAAAGCGACGCTAATGTCCAGGTTGTCTTTGCGCTTGTAATAGGCTCGCATGGCTTCGTAGATCCCCAAAGCTCCCAAAGTGGGGATGAGGACGATCGCAAGAGCGTCTCCGATCGAGGCTCCTAGATAATAGTAATTCTGTACCGGAACGAGCGAGGTGAAAATCCCAAACGCCCAGATGATCGTTACTACCAAACCCGAAATGGAAACAAGTGGCCAGCCCCCAATTTGCGCGCTAAACCAGCCCGGTAGAGGCTTGACTACTCGGTTGTACAGATCTTTCTTCACGAAGGGGAAGAGAAAAGCTGCTATTCCGGGGATCATGTATGCCACATCTACTGCTATGGCGGAATTCAGATATCCTGTCAGCAACCCGGGGCCGTACCAGTACAAGCCTTCTGTGATGATGCCCACGACACCAACTACTAACGCGGCGTACTGCGGTGCGTGAAACCTGTCGCTGAC
>JAPCJV010000356.1 GCA_027886785.1 Nitrososphaerota archaeon
AACGAGTCTCTCGTACCTTTCAATTACTACGCGCACACGGGCAATTCGAAAGTAGATTCCATGTCCCGGAAGATGGCGAGCTGTTTTCCGGTAGACTATGTTTTGGAAGCTGAAAGGGCTATGGACGTTACGACGGGTTCCCCTAAAGGTACTTCATATGCTGCTACTGCCACGGGGACTCTTTACGGTGAAGCCTCTGCGAAAGGGATCCCCTCCACCATGTGTGAATCGGGTCGCGAAGGAAAAATCGAGGAAAATTTTGTGCAGGTACACTATTCCGGAATCATCAATACCATGAAGCTCTTAGGCATGTTGCCTGGAGCGGCCGTTCTCAGAGAAAATCAGTCGAAGCTTACTTCTCCGGTTCTTGTGTCCAATCACAGAGCAGGGATTTTCAACGCGAAAGCTAACACGGGCGACACAGTGAAAAAAGGACAACTCATCGGCGAGATTTTGAATTTCACAGGTGAAGTGCTGGAAGAGATTCATTCTCCGATCGATGGCATGATCGTAGATCGGATCAATTTTGCAGCTGCGGACGCTTTTCCCACGCAAAAACAGCCCTATCTCTTTTACATAGCAAAGCTGGAACGGAGCGCATAATGATTGACTAACACCAACTCGGACAGAATCGACGAGATCGATCGAAAAATTCTGTCCTTGATCCAGGAAGATAGCAGGACGACGATGGCCGAAATAGCAAGGGCTGTGGGAAAGATCTCCAAGGTTGCCGTCTCCTACAGGCTGAAAAAACTGGAGGACCGGGGAATCATAGAAAAGTACTATGCGAAGATGAACCCGGAAAAATTGAACCGGGGCTATCTCGTCATTTCAAGGGCCGTGTGCAGCTCGAAGGGAAAAAAGGAAATTGAGGTGTGCAGGCGGATATCCAGACTACCGGGCGTCCAATCCGTCTATGGAATTTTTGGGGATTATGACATTCTGTTCATCGCAAGAACGATAAACAAAGAGGAAGCAAAGATCCTTCTAGACAAAGTAAACGAGATTCCGGGGGTAACTTCCTCCAACACGATCGTTGCGCACACTGTGATCAAGGAAAGTCTGGGTGTAGATCTCTAGAAATCTAAAACGCCCAAGTCAAGCGACGATTTCTCTTTTACTCCCAAGTAGTTCTAGACCCTTCTCTAATGCGTTCGCGGTTCTTGTAATGCACTCATCCGTCGCCGTGAGCCCCATATGCCCCACCCGAATGATTTTGCCCTCGAGCAAAGACAGACCGCCTGAGATCATCACTCCAAATTCCCTCTCCATGATCGCCCTAACTTTGTCTTGCTCCGGATCTGCAAGAGAGATTGCAGTCACTGTACTTGAGGCAACATCCTCTTCTGGAAGTATCGCTAATCCAATATCTCTCACTAATTTTCGGAAATTGGCGCTAATTTGCGCGTGCCGCTCGGTTCTGTTATCGATGCCTTCGTCAAGAGCTAGTTGCGCTGCGACAGATAGCGCTTGGATAACCGAGGTCGGCATCGTCGTGGGGAAGGGATGACCCCAAGAACCCCAATTTCGGATGTAGCGATCCCACACTTCAAAACTCATGAACCGACCTGCAGCACTCTTTTTGCTACTGACCGACTTTTCCCATATTTCACGGTTAACTGCAAGCGGAACCGCTCCCGCGATTCCTGACAATCCCTTGCTCGGATAACCGACGCAGACGGCACAATTCCATTCGCGCATGGAAACGCGCACCGCTCCGAACGACGAAACCGTATCGACTATTAGAGGCACCCCGTAGCGCCTGGACAAATCTCCAATTTCTTGCACGGGATTCACCACGCCTGCGGAAGTTTCGTTGTGCACCACCACGATCGCAGACACATCCTTGTTTTCCTCCAGGAGGCGCCTAACTTCAGAAGGCGAAACCGGCTTTCCATAAGGAGTATCTGGCTCGACCACTCCAATGCCGTGCCGCTCGGCGCACTCTTTCGTTATTTCTCCAAAATACCCGTTCCTGAGATTCAGAATTCTTTCTCCTGGACTGGCTAGATTCGCAATCGCCATCTCCAGAACCGCAGAACCCGGTGCCGGGACCAGTGCTATCTGGTCGTCAGAAGCCGCCCTAAATAATTCCCTCATTTGCTCCAGCGTCGAAGCGTAGAACGTCTTCCATTTCTCGCCATAATGCACCATCGGTCGCTCCGACAGTGCTTCGAGAACCTGCTTTCCTACCTCAGTGGGCCCCGGGGTCATCAAGAGCGGAGTACGGTCAGAGACGTCCTCGATTCTCGCCGGCAACGTTATCACCGGAGTTTAAGTCCAGCCAGCCGCGACCACGTACATAGGTGGAAAGTCCGTGGGACTAATGGTGCCTCTTTCGACATCCGTGATTGCTCCGTCCAGGATTTCGATCCCTTCGTCTATCTGCTCCTTAGTAACGAAATAGTTGGGGTACAGTTTGATCACGTTTCCTTTGAGGCCGAACCACTCGAAGATCAGTCCCTTTTGGACGGATCTCCAGGAAATGTCCTTCACCTCCTTTCTCAACGGCTGCTTGGATTTGTTGTCCTTCACGAATTCAAGCCCCACCATGAGCCCGCGTCCCCGCACTTCC
>JAPCJV010000357.1 GCA_027886785.1 Nitrososphaerota archaeon
AGCCGGTTTTCAACCCGGTTTCATTTTCACGAAAAAAGGGAAAATGTCAAGGATTTTGCCAAAGCCCGAATCCTCGTCCACTCTTGAAGCAGAGGGAAAATTCTAGCTCAAAGCAATCTTTATACGGTTCGATATCGCTTATCCGATATCGATGAAATATGTTCGGTTTTAGACCGTGGAAAGCAGGCAGAAGGGGCTGGCTCCGTCCCTGGGTACTGACTATGCTCTCAAAATCTCCCAAAAACGGCGCAGAAATCATGGATGATATTGAGCAAATGAGCTGGGGAGGGTGGCGACCCTCTCCTGGGTCAATCTATCCGCTCCTAGAGGACATGGTGAAGGACGGACTCGTTACAAAAAAAGAGGACGGGAAATACGAGATTACGGAAAAGGGCAAGGCAGAGTCCGAGTGGCCCTTTGGGATGCCCTTTGGAAATCATCCCCACGGTGTGGATCAGATGATTTCCGAGATCAATGGGTACATTTCGTACTTTGAGGATCTTTCGAGATCTGACAAGGCAAAGCTGACGCCCTTTCAGGCAAATATGCGGGAGCTTTCCGCGAGACTCTCGCGGTTGAGCCAGTAATTTTGGAGGCTTTGAAAGGATGACTTCACATCGCGCACCCATCAAGGAAGGAGACACAGTCTACCTGATGGAAAGGAAGGTCAGAGGTAAAGTATTGGGCCGCCTGAAATATCTCGTGTTACTGGAGATCGAAGGAACTCACGAAAAACTAAAAGAGCACAGGGGCGCCCTGAAATTGATCCATCCGAGGCTTACGAGATTCTAGGAGAGAGTGAAGAAATGTTTCGCGCGATCTTTTCCCCGTTCCGGTGGTTGTGGATTATTATCGGAGTACTGGTGTTGTCTGCGGTAATAGTGGGACTGGTGTCATTCGCTTCCTACGTATTTTTAGGGCATCCACTGTTTGCATTTGGAGGATTCTTCCCATTCTTCTGGTTTGGACCCTTCTTCGGATTTGGATGGATCATATTCATCTTTCTGATCATTGGGTTCGGAGCGAGATTCCTCTTTCGGCCTTGGAGGCGCTGGGGATACTATGGAGGACACGGATACTACTCCGATCCGGCGATGCAGGCGCTCCGGGAAAGGTACGCCCGCGGTGAAATCACCAAAGAGCAGTTCGAAAGTATGGCCTCCGACCTCGAGAGGCATCATTCTTCCAACTAGCTCGTTCTAAGTTTCTCGCTAATGAAGCACGGGATATGCTGAAATTCCCTTCTTTCTGAGAGAAGGGATCCCGTGCGCAACTCCAACATTTTATTTCTTGTCGCTTTCTTGATCCTTGCCTGGTTTGGAGCTGAGGCCTTCACCGCGCAAAACATCTGCGTCACTACTTGCGTAGATCTTTCGGGGTTGACCCTGTGGGAGCAGGCAATCGCAGTTGCGATCCTACCGGTGATACTGGTCTACGGCGGTTATAGATTGAGGATAACCGAAAAGAAAAAGCCTCCTTCTGTTCCCGCGCAGGACCAACCCTCGTAAACAGCTTTGCTTTCCAGCTTTGGTTGTACTTCCCTGCCCTAGGTCTCATTGGAATTCAAAACTATCCGATCTCCTACAATTATCGGGGAGCTTAGAGCGGACTCTAAGACGTACTTGGCAGAGTGGCAAACGGTCGTGTCTGTTTCAGGAGCGGCTTTGTAAATCGCAGTCACGGTGCCGTTTTCTGAGATCCACGATTGCCTGAGTGACATGATCGTGTTGTGCATCCAAAAGCATAGGTCTTGAGTCGTCGGAAACACGAAAATCATTCCATAGCAGCTATTCGCCTGAGTCGCAAATCCGTTGCAGTCTCCAAAGCCAGTTGTGTTCTGGAATCCCTGTTCTAGTTCGGCTTGACCTGTCGCGACATACACCCACCCATCGAGGACAGAATTTCCATTGGAATCCTGCACTCGCAAACATGAAACCCCAAACCGTGACAAAAGATTGTTTTTTTCAGTCGATGTTTGAGTTAGCAGTGAACCGTTCGGCGAACACAAGTTCTGCAGAATCGCCGGAGCATTGTAAAAGTTTAGAGCAATTAGAGACCCTGCGATAAATGCTACTGCGGCGATTATGGCAAGGACCAGGAGTTTCCGTTTCAACGAATCAATCTTGAAACATAATTTTGAAAGAAAAAAGAGAATTGTTTTGCTGTGATCGGATTATTGCGCTTTGGCCCAACGAACGACTATTGCCGAATTATCTTCAACAATAGACGAACAAAACCAGAATGCTCAAAAATAGTACCAGCAGGTCCATGCCCTAAGTTTTCAAAATTGAAGGTCAACACCATTCGAAGCGCTGTAAATGCAATCAAGAGCAGAGCCGCTGTCTTGAAAATCTACGGCTCCCTAACTCCGAGCGATGCTGATGCCTTTATCCGAGATGCGGAACAAATTCTGACTGAGCTGGATTAGAGAATCTATCAGTAAGGGAAATCAGATGAACTAAGAGAAAGTGCTGAGTATATTCCCTGAGGTAGCGGGGCACAATTGTCATGTTATGAAAATTCAGAACTCGGCGATCCGATTCACTAAATCCGGGGCAATGAACGAAGCC
>JAPCJV010000358.1 GCA_027886785.1 Nitrososphaerota archaeon
AAGATCGGTGTAATTATCCGGAACTTGTCCCTTGAATTCGTCCAGGAGCTGATTGGAAGCTGCGACGATATGTTTTGCTTTTTGATTGTAAAAGGAGACAGGGTAAATGAGTTGGGCGACATCCGCAGTATTGGCACTCGCAAGAGCTTGCACGTTCGGAAATTTTAGGAAGAGCCGTTCCGAAGCTTTATCGGTGACGGGATCTCTGGTGCGAGCGGACAGAATCGTAGAGATGAGAACCTTGTAAGGATTCGATCCTTCTTTTTCGCTAATCCTCCCAAGGGCTGTAGTGCTGTGCACTGAATCTCGTACCAGACGAAGTACGCGTAAAGCTTTCTTTCCCAAACAGGATTTTTTTGCAACTTTCCTTTTCAAATCAATAATTCCCACTCAATAACAGGCCAGTAGATCTCGGGTTTTCTGATCTGGCCTATTGTGGAATATTTTTATTTCCTCTGTTTTCTTGCTTTCGACACTGCATTCAAAGTGAATTCATAAGTGACGCATTTCTTTACCCCGGAAGAAGCCAATAAGGCGCTGCCAGAAATCAAGGGATTATTTTCGCAGATCATGGATGTCAAGAAGAAATTGGACCGCTCTACCGGGCAGCAGAGACGAGAAGACATGGACAGGCTGACTGTGTTGATGTCAAGGATCGAGGAAAAAGGTGTTGAGGTAAAAGACCTTGATCAGGGTCTACTTGATTTTCCGGCCCTGCGCTTTACCGAGCCGGTTTATCTGTGCTGGAAATTCGGAGAGGAAGAAGTGCTTTACTGGCACGGGTCTGAAGGATTTCGCGGTAGAAAACCCCTAAAGCCGGAAGCTACGAAGGTCGTCTAGCCGGACTTTTTGTTTTGAAGGAATTTGGCGAATTCCACCACCGATTCTTCCTGACCAGAATTTTTTTCGACAGATCCCGATCTTTTGGATCTGATCAGCTGGATCGCTTCCTGCGGCGAGATTCCCTGGCTCACGCAGAGGTACGCCGCTAGAACGGTTCCAGTGCGTCCTTTGCCCGCAGCGCAGTGCACTAGCACTTTATTTTTCCGCGTCACGTTTTCGGTAATGAAATTGACGCTTTCATCTAGTTGTTCCATCGTAGGGGCCTTGTGATTTGCTACCTGGACGTTCTTGTACGCGGTCAACATACCCGTCCAATCAGAGGGAAGCGGCTTTTCGGTCATAGATAAAATCGCTTTGATCCCTTTGTTGTGCACCAACCACTCCATTTCTTTTTTGCTCGTGATTAACGCACTCCCGCACACAAAATCATCAATGAAGGAAACGTTCATCGGGCGACCAAACAAGATTCCATAAACACGACGAAGCAGATCTCCCGGTTCCAAGTTCGAAGTATACCCCGAGTATGGACTTTTTTAGAAATCCCTTGACAAATCATTTGTGGTCTGCTTCAGAAGCTAGTCGGGTTTTCCCAAAGCGTTCTTATAGACACCTCGAAAAGCTCTGTGGAATCCAGATTCTCGAAGATCGAAGAGAAGGGAGGTTTTTGCTGTACATTGCCCGAGTATGATTATGATGTAATTGTAGCAGGCGGCGGAATGTCGGGTTTGATCTCGGCCGCAGCTATTGCCAGTTATTCTAAACAGCACGCAAAAATCCTAGTAGTCGACCGGAATTCTCACAGCGATCCAGGCAAGAAGACCATCAACGGGTGGACCTGCGGGGACGCCCTGAGCAAGAGGAGCGTCGACTACATTTCAGATAATATTGGAATCCGGTATGGAACCCCCGAGTTAGAGCATCCTGTCGATGGCGTTTTGGTATATTCTCCCGATCATGAAACCAATGTCCTTTTCGAAGGCGCTGGTTTCATTCTGAACCGAAAGATTTTGCCTAGAAGGCAGGTGGAAGACGCAAAGAAGCTCGGAGTCGAGTTTGCCTTCAACATTTCGTGCGATCGGCTCTATTCAGACGATGGATTTGTGAGAGGGGTCACGGGACGAAATCTCCTCGATGGGAGTCCGTTCAAAAAGACTGCAAAGATGGTAGTAGACGCGGCCGGATCTGCAACTAAGTTGCGTCCAAACCTTCCGATCAAAACCAAGATCGTCCTGAACATTGACCGAGACGATTTAGAAAGCACGGGAAGGTACATTTTCGATTTTGAAGCTGGTGAAGAAGATGTTACGTGGTTCGACTCGCGATATGCCCTCATTCATCTCGACCAGTACCTTGCTCCGGGCGGATATTGCCTTGCTCCCGAGACACCAATTATCTGCAAAAACAGCCTGAAGTCTATTCAGGACATCAAAGTCGGGGATGAAGTTCTGACCTCAATGGGATGGATTCCCGTCGCTGACACAGGGGTGAGGCAATTTAATGGTGATTTAGTAGTTCTGACTCCCTTCATGATTAACCAACCGATTCGACTGACTCCCGAGCATCTTGTCAGAGTATGGAACCCATCAAGGGGGGAATCTTGGAAGCGCGCTGAAGATGTGCTAAAAGGAATGCGCGGCGATCATCGGAGAGGTGATTATCTTGTCGTTCCACTCCTGTCCCAAAAGTCCCATGAACCAAAAACTTCCCTCGACG
>JAPCJV010000359.1 GCA_027886785.1 Nitrososphaerota archaeon
TCCAATATGTACGGGGACATTCTTTCGGATGAGGCGTCTCAAGTGGTGGGAGGCATCGGGATAGCGTCTTCTGCGAATTATGGGGACGACTTTGCGCTGTTTGAGCCAGTGCATGGTTGTGCTCCGGATATTGCGGGCAAGGGGATTGCGAATCCGCTGTCTATGTTATTCACTGTGAAAATGATGCTGGACTGGCTGGGCTCTAAGAGACAGGACCCCAGCTGCCTCGAAGCTTCCAGATCCCTGGAGGCTGCGATCTCAACGGTTACTCGTTCAGAAGTGAAGACACCTGATATTGGAGGTAATGCAAGTACGGAAACCGTGACTCGAGCAATCTGTAAGGAGATAAGAAAGCAGACGGCCCGAGTCCCGAGCGATGACGGTCATTATGGAATGATCAAGGAGGATGTTCTTCTAAAATGGTAGTGGAATTGGAATTGGAAGAAAATCGCAAGCCGGAAATCCAGAAAACGGAATTCGTGTGGATGAATGGAAAGACGATCGCGTGGGAGGATGGTAATATCCCCATAATGACCCACGCCTTGCATTATGGAACCGGGGTGTTCGAGGGTATCCGTGGGTACGGTCATGGATCTAATCTATACATTTTCAGACTCGCAGATCATTTTCAAAGGCTCATCAATTCAGCCAAGGTATGCGACATTGAAACCAAGTACTCTGCTGAAGAGCTCACGGAGGCGTGCTTGTCCCTGATCCGTTCGAACGACTTAAGGCAGGACTGCTATATTCGCCCGATCATTTTTGTCGGATTCTCGGGAATCAACTTAGGATTTATCAATTATCCGACAGAAGCTGCGATCATCGTTTTCCCTTTCCAACACTACTTTTCAAAGCCCGGCCTGGATGTGTGTATTTCTTCTTGGACTAGACTCTACGACCCGGTCACTCCGCCGCTTGCTAAAATCTGCGGAAATTATGTAAATTCAGTCTTTGCAAAACGCGAAGCTGCGAAGAATGGATACGATGAAGCCCTAATGCTGAACGCCGATGGGAAGGTTTCAGAAGGCACGGGTGAAAATGTCTTCATCGTGAAAAAGGGTAAGATTTTTACTCCTCCCATGGGTGCCTCGATTTTGGATGGAATAACCCGCAATACGATCATAGAGCTCGCGAAGGAATTTCGTCTAGAGTTGATCGAGCGAGATGTCGGCAGATCTGAGCTATACACTGCGGATGAGGTGTTTCTCACCGGGACTGCCGCGGGAGTTGTACCGGTCCTCACAGTAGACCGAAGACAGGTTGGCGATGGAAAGGTCGGACCAATAACGCAAAATTTGATTGACGGTTACTCGGAGGTTGTCCTCGGAAAAATGACTCTAGGCCACGACGACTGGGTGACCAGAGTCTTCTAAAGAGTAGCAAAACAAACAGTTCGAAAAAAAGATGATGTCAAATTTGGGGCAAGTTGCAAATCAAGCAGAAGTAATCTACGACAAGGATGTCACGAGCTCGCAGGTGCAAAAAAATGAAGTGATCGCCGTTCTGGGTTACGGAATCCAGGGCAGAGCGCAAGCAAGCAACCTAAGTGATTCGGGATTCAAAGTGGTGGTCGGACTTCGCAAAGGCGGGAACTCTTGGAATCTTGCGAAAGCTGACGGGCATAAAGTTCTGGAAGTTTCGGAAGCTGCAAAGAATGCGGACATTATCCATATTCTAGTCCCAGACATGGTTCAGGGTGATGTTTTCAGAGAGATCGAACCCTTCGTAACGGAAGGCAAGGCACTCGGTTTCTCGCACGGGGCGTCGATCCATTGGGGCTGGGTAAAGCCTCCAGCTAATGTGGACGTATTCATGGTCGCGCCTAAGGCACCGGGGCAGAGGGTCAGGGAAGTATACCTCCAGGGGTTTGGAACTCCTTCGGTCGTGGCCGTGCATCAGGACTCGACCGGCAGAGCTTGGCAACGCACGCTAGAATTTGCGCGAGGAATCGGAAGCACGAAAGCCGGAGTGATTAAGACCACATTCAAAGAGGAGACCGAATCCGATTGGTTCGGAGAGCAGGTAGATCTTTGCGGCGGAGCGGATCGATTGATCAGAAACGCGTTTGAAGTTCTCGTGGAAAACGGATACCAGCCGGAGATCGCCTATTTTGAATGTCTGCACGAGCTGAAACTCATTGTCGATTTGATCCAGAGATACGGGATCGCTGGCATGTATAGAGGAGTGAGCGAAACCGCGAGGTTTGGGGGACTCACAGTGGGCGGGAACGTAATCAATCAAGAAACCAAGGAAAGAATGCGCAACGCCCTGAGAGACATCCAGTCGGGAGCTTTTGCGGAGCGCTGGGTCAGCGCGTATCAAAATGAAAAGGGGAGGGCGTTCGAAAAATACCTGGACGAGCTCGACGCGCATCCGATAGAGCAAGTGGGGAGGAGGCTCAGACAAATGATGTGGCCAGGCGACTCCAGATCATCCGGACAAAGTGAAAGCTGGTCCAAGCTACAAACAAGTGGTTTTGCAAGAGCCGCGAAAAAGCCCACCCGAAGATTAGCAAAGACTAGCCGCAAGAATAAGGGGAAACGGAAAA
>JAPCJV010000036.1 GCA_027886785.1 Nitrososphaerota archaeon
AAGGATGAGATTCGTCCGGGGGTTCTCTCGTCTGCGATCCTAAGCACTCTCTCAAAGAAACTCGCCAGCCATGGAATTACGAAAATCTACGCCCATGGTCACGCGATTGGACTCGAACCCCGCGAGTATCCCGTAATTATGCACACTGACTACAAGAAATTCTCCGACGGAGTAATATCGGAAAGCACTGACATGCCATTGGAAGAAGGGATGACTTTCAACTTGGAAGCGCCTTACGATCTTCCCGGGGTGGGATCCTTTCAGGTAGAACGGACTTTTCTAGTGGGGAAGGCTTTCGTCCAAGAACCCTTCGTGCAGACGGAGGGTTTGCCGTTCGTTAATTGAAATCTACCCCAGCTAATCTACCATTATTGTTTGGTCCTTAGGAGATTTTTCCAAACTCTGAAGAATATAAAACGTAAATACATTTGTCCAAAGCCCGGACAAACATGGCAGTAGCTGCAAACATAGTTACGGAAAAAGACGGAATCCCGGTTCTGTATGCGGAGTGCAAAAGAGGATTCGGAGTTAGAGTAGTTCATTCACAGAATCCCAAAGCTCCCTCGAAGAATATGAGTCTGACGATTCTCTATCTTACGCCCGGAGGCAGGCTGGAACCGCATCATCACGAAAATGAAGAAGTCTATGTCGTCCTCAAAGGAAAAGGCATAGGCTATTTCGGGCAGGGAGCTCCCGTTCCCGTCGAGGAAGGAATGTTCTTCCATTTGCCGTCCGATGCGGAGCACGGCCTTGAAAATACAGGGACCGATGTTCTGAAAGTTCTCATTTGCACGTCTCCTCCCTTTGGTCCGTTCCCCGAGTGGCAGACAACAGCTCACCCTTAATCCAGTTCCTCAAAAATATCGAGTGGTCGTCTGAATGGTAGAGACCATCGATCTTAGTGGTAGCGTTGCAATAGTAACTGGCGCCGGAAGTGGAATCGGGAGAGCTACTGCTCTGGTCCTTGCACACAGCGGAGCTGATGTAGTTATTCCGGATGTCAATTTAGAAGGGGCTGAACACACCGCCTCAGAAGTGCGAAAGTTAGGGCGGCGAGCGATTGCAATCAAGACAGACGTGAGCCAAGCTTCAGACATCCAAGGAATGGTTGGCACGGTCATGGACGAGTTTTCACAGGTCGATATTCTTGTCAACAATGCCGGGATTGGAACCAAGACTAGGAAGCCGTTCTATGAACAGCCGGAGTCGGAGTGGAATGAAATGCTCAGCGTCGATCTGAAGGGCACGTGGCTTTGTGCAAAAGCCGTGTCGCTAGAAATGATCAAGAAAAAGAAGGGGAGAATCGTGAACATTTCCTCGATTGCGGGCAAAGTCGCGCTCCGACTGCAATCAGATTACGACTCTGCAAAGGCGGGAGTGATCCGGCTGACCGAAGTCATGGCGATGGAACTCGCCCCCTTTGGAATCGCCGTAAACTGCGTTTGCCCCGGTAGCGTTCGGACTCAAGCAACGGAAAAAGTACTCTACTCGGATGAAACTTGGAAGCAGAAAATGCTGACATACATTCCGATGGGGAGACCTGCAGAACCAGAAGAAATAGGATATGCCGTGCTCTACCTTGCATCTCCGAAACTAGCGAGTTATGTCACTGGATCGACTCTGGTGGTGGATGGAGGGTGGACAGCAGGGAATCAAATCAGAGATGTCTGATTCCCAACTAAGAGAAAATCATCACGGCTTTAAGCAAATAAAAATTCGAAGGAAAGTGTATAATGGGGCCACTTTAATGACATTTTTGACTGCGAACATGTTTTCCACTCGATCCATCAATGTGCGTTTCCTAAGAAGCGATTGTTAGAATGCCTGATGATATTTGGCCAAAAGGAATTAGGTGTGCCGCGGTTCTAACGTTCGATAACGATGACGAATCCGGGCTAATAGATGCCTTTGGACCAGAAAAAATGTTCTACGTTAGCCAAGGATACTATGATACGAACGAAGGCACTTGGCGGGTTCTCAGAATTCTTGAAAGACAAAATGTGAAGGCCACTTTCTGCATGGTGGGAGAAACTGCTGAGAAAAGGCCAGATGTTGTCCGCGCCATCGTGGAAAAGGGGCACGAGATCGCTTCCCATGGATGGGATCACAGGCCCTACTACGATATGAGCTTGGAGGCGGAAAAAGAGGATATTCGAAAAACAGTCGAAATCCTCAGAAAAATCACGGGGAATACGGTCGTGGGCCACAGGACTCCTGATTGGAATCCGAGTCGAGACACTGTTAAGGTTCTGAACAGCTCTGGAGGTTTCATATGGAGGGGTGACAGTCTGGATAAGGACGTACCTTACGTTCACAAATTCCCTACGGGAAATAATATTGTAGAACTTCCGAGTGCTGTAACTCTTGACGATTATGATAACTACGCGGAAAGAGGCTATTCTCCGCAGGAAGTATTCGAATTATGGAGGGATGAATTCGACGTACTCTATGAGGAGGGCAAATTCTACTGCCTTACGATGCATCCCTTCATGACCGGAAGACCGGCTGCAAGTAAGACTCTGGAGAAAATTATTTGCCACATAAAATCCCATGAAGGAGTATGGATTGCAAAAGCTGAGGAGATTGCCCGCTACTGGCTTTCTCGCCCCACAAGCACGTAAGTAAGATCAGGGTTAGTCAGATTAACCCAAATTGATAGGTACTTACCCTAAACTATTCTGGAGGAATTTCACTGAAGATCGCTTTCAATGGCACTCCTTGTCTTTTCCTTACGTAGTAGGATACCCCGAAAATAATGAAAGCAATTACTATTGTCAATGGAACTGTCAAATAAGAAGTCAATTGCACGATAAACCCGCCACTGGGCGGAGTAGAGATCAGGGGATTTGTCGTTGCGTAACCAAAGTAGGTATTTACAATCAGACCTAGAATGCCAATGATAGAAATGAGTGGAAACCCACCCACTTTCGCCTTTACAATTCCAGGGGCCGAAGCGAACACTGATTTTAGTCTGAACGGGAAAATTACGGCGGCCAGAGAAACTATCCAGAATAAGATGAAGAGGCCCAGGGTACCATAAACGTAGTATGTAAAGAACGATGTGTAGTAATACACTGCACTAAAGATAATGGCCAGAACAAGAATTACGATTCCTGCAACATATGGAGAACCACGCTTGGAGTCTAGACGAGTAAGACTGTCCGGAACAATCCTATCGAAGGACCAGGAAAAGAGATTTCTTACGCATACAAAGGCAAACAACGTAGCTCCTCCGAGGCCCGTAGCCAAGAGAGCAATTCCGGAAAGAGCGATCACAAGGGTGTTAGGTTGGGCAAATGCCACAAGAAAATTCAGCACTGGAACGGCGGGCAGAGTATAACCGGGGTTTGAGGTCCCGGCGAGGGTGGAGGCGGCGTTGAGAAAGTCAGACCCAGCAGAATAGTAAGCCGACCCATAAATAAGAAGTGCAATCCCCACAAGGAAAATTAGCGAGCCGAACATCGCTATTATCTGGGATCTCGCGACTCTCTTCACCTCCCCGCCGAAATAAGAAGAGCTGAAAAAACCCAGAAAATTGGTCATTGTGAAAATGGACCCGGTAAGAGTGGCCGCGAGAGTGAATCCAAGAGGCAGTCCCGCAGTAGAAATTGTCTTGCCGTAATCCATTCCCGATAAGCTGTTGAAATTTGCAACAAAGGTCGAGTGGGGTGCTGATAAGAAAGCTCCAACGGTGACGAGCGCGCCAACTAGAGAAACGACAAACGCGACAGTCATGACTCTAAATGCCCAGCGGGTCCCAAAGAAAATAGGCAGAATGAAAAGAGCAATCAAAATGGACACGATGGTAAAACTGGTAAATTGAGCTCCAAGAGTTTGAGTCGCGAAAGTAACGAGTCCCGGGTTATTGTTCACGATGCCGATGGCAGCCATCGAAGGGATAACGCCGTAGCTGATACCCCACGCCACCGCTGTCGCTATGCTGCTCAACCAGACAAAAGTGAGCAGAAAGTTTGCCATGAATCCGATTGAAGGATTAATGATTCTGCTCGTCCAGACATAATCGCCTCCTGTCCTCGGCATTGCTACCGAAAACATGTAGTACAATAGCGCAACTATACCCCCAGGAATTAATGTAACAAATACAGTGAGTGGAAGATTCGCCCCGGGGAAAATCAGACTCGCGAAAAATGCAAACACAAAAAAGTATGCGATTCCCATCGCCAGTATATTACCCAAGAAGGCCTGCCATGCCCCGATCTGGCGAGTTAAGCCAGTCGCGTTTCTAACAAACACTTTCTTTTCAGAGGTTTCCAAGGTTCGATTACGATTGCCCGCAATTGTCCGGCTTATTTATCCTTTATTTGCAACAGGCTCCAGGCCAGTAGAGTCGACCTTAATATCGAACGGGTACTTCAAAAAATCGAATACAGGTTCGAAGAAATTAGGGCGTTCTCAGCCTTTTTCTGAGTTTCTCACAGGGTTCAGCGTGCACTTGTTCGTGGGTGGGTGGTTCCAAGCTCTCTACTCTGTAACAGCTAAAATCGAGCTCTGGAAACTGTTAAGGAAAATTCCTTAAGCTATTCTCACTTAACAAGAAAAAGTACTTCTCTGGCACATTTTATGTACTGGGAAATCGAAGTTTCTCTTTTTACATTCGGCCTCTTTTTCGCTCAAATTCAAGTCGATAATTACGACAAGGCAGAAATAACCTGAATCAGAAAGAGCTCCATCCATACCTTGCCTCTTTCATCCCATAGCGACCTTCAAGACTTTACAAAGAGGATTTTCATCGCCGCAGGTACCGAAGACGCAATTGCAAATCAGATCGCCGCGAGTTTTGTACGGGCAAACCTTTCGGGGATGGACTCCCATGGTGTCATACGGATCGTAGAATATGTTCGAGAAATCGAGGAAGGAAAAATCCATCCAAACGCCCTTCCCAAAGTGGTGAGGGAAACCAAGGCAACGGCCTCCGTTGACGGTCAGTACGGTTTCGGGCACATCACGAGCATGAAAGCTATGGAGCTCGCAGTCCAGAAGGCGAACGACTATGGGATAGGAGTAGCGAGTGCATTTCACTGCAATCACAACGGGCGACTTGCTGATTACCCGGTGATCGCGGTAGAGAAAAATATGATCGGGCTCTTCATTTCCAAGACGTACCCCTGTAACGTCGCCCCCTGGGGAGGAAGGACGCGGCTCTTATCCACGAGTCCTTGGAGTTATGGAATTCCAGCAGGGGAAGAGAAACCCATCATCGCAGACATCGCGACTTCTACTTCAGCTGAAGGAAAAATCCGGATCAAGATGCTCAAGGGCGAAAAAATTCCTTTCGGCTGGATCGTGGATGCACAAGGAAGACGCACAGATAACCCTGCGGATCTTTACGATGGGGGAGCGATTCTTCCGTTCGGGGAGCACAAGGGGTACGCAATTAATTTGTTGAGCGAGGCGATGGGAGGAGCTTTGAGCGGAGGGGGCGTGTCCGACGAATTTGAAGGCAGGACTGGAGTGTTTGCCCAGGCTGTAAACATCGAGTTTTTTACGCCGATCGCAGAATTCAAGGCGAACATTGACAAGCTGATACGAAAAATGCATTCTTCACAGCCGGCGGAGGGTTTCAAAGCGGTTCAGGTTCCGGGAGAGTTCGAGGCGCGAGAGTTTGAAAAAAGGAGCAAGAGTGGAATCCAGATCGAAGAAGCTACTTGGGAGGCGATTGTGAAAGTGGCGCAAAAATACGGCGTGGAGGTTCCATCTGTGTAGTGGCAGGCAGATTTGTTAAGGCTGCTTTTGTTTCCGCTCCTGGTACCGTCGAGCTGAAATCGGTTCCGAGGCCCGACATCGAGGAGGGAGCGGTCATGGTGCACATGAAGGCGTGCGGGATCTGTGGGAGCGATCTCGAGACTGTCGTGGGAACAAACATCCAATCAAGCAAATTGGGACACGAGGTGTGCGGGATTGTATCCGAATCAAGAGACACCACAGTTCGCGAAGGGGATTACGTCATTCCTCACAACAGGGTGGGCTGCGGAATCTGCGAGCTGTGCAAGAGCGGCAACGCGACGACTTGTCCCGTATTTAGGCAGAGCAACTTTGAGCCATGCGGATTCTCTGAAGAATTCAAATTGCCCGCACACAACCTCAAGGGGGGTGGTATACATTTTCCCAGTCGTGGAGTGTCTTATGAGGATGCATCTTTCGTGGAGCCGCTGGGGTGTTGCATCCGGGGTCTGAATCAGGCGGTGGGGTCGGGCGGCGTAAAAGCTGCAAATTTCAAACGAGTGTTAGTCATAGGAGCTGGACCGATCGGCTTGCTCCACATGGAACTTCTCAACCACTATTTTCCGGAAATCGAAATCGTGGCATGTGATATCGTACCCTCGCGGCTGGAGATCGCAGAGAAACTCGAGCACGCTAGAGGAATAATTCCCCGCGGTTCATTGGTTAGTGAGGCGATGAAGCAATCCCACTCCGCGGGGTTTGATCTTGTGATAGTCGCGACTGGAAATCTCGGGGTATTTTCAGATGCGGTTCAATGCGTGCGAAAATCAGGAGCGCTGCTCCTCTTTGGATTGCCACACCAAGGGGCATTTTACAACCTGGATCTAGCTTCGATGTTTCTAAATGAATTGAAAATAATCCCCAGTTATTCTTCTACGGATGTCGAAATGGGAGCTGCTTTACAGCTTCTCGAACAGAGAAAGATAAACGTGAAGAAATTCATCACGGCCGTGTTTCCGCTAAGCAAGGTTGGAGAAGCTTTCGCAGCAGCTCGCTCCCAGAATCAAATGAAAGTACTAGTATCTAACTAGAATGCGCCCTAATTCTCGTTGTGTAACCCACCCTGTAGTATAGATCTGATTTTCTACTAATCGTAATCACTTTTCCCAAGAAAAATGCTTATTTCTGCTTCAGAGATGGTGCGATTCTCGCGGATTTATTTGAAAAATCGTCTCAAGGCGATGCTGAAAGAAGGAAAAATTGCGATCGGTACCACCATAACGATTGGTCATCCGGATGTTGCTGAAATTATCGGGCTCGCGGGTTTCGATTGGGTGATGCTCGACACTGAACACGCCCCCATGAATATTCCCATCATCCAGAATTTATTGCAAGTCATGAGTTTCTCCCAAACGGTTCCCATCATTAGGATCGCCTGGAACGATCTGGTAATGGCAAAGCAGGCGCTGGATATCGGTGCTTATGGTCTGATCGTACCTTGGGTCAACACCAAAGAAGAAGCGATGAGAGCGGTTCAGGCAGTCAAATACCCGCCAGTGGGATTGAGGGGTTTTGGACCAAGGAGGGCGAGTCTTGCCGACCCTGACTATGTCAAGACAGCGAACAGCGAGATCCTGCTTGCGGTACAGATCGAAACCCAGTGCGCTTTGGACAACATTGACGACATCCTATCTGTTGAAGGAATCGATGCAGCATTAATCGGTCCCGCAGACCTATCACTTTCTCTGGGAATCCTCTTCCAGTACGACAATCCCAAATTTGTGGACGCCATGCAGAAGGTGGTGGATGCCGCCAAAAGGCACGGCATTATAGCTGGCATGCTGGCAACGGACGATGTGAAAAAGAGAATTCAGCAGGGCTACAAAATGATCAACATCAGCGGAGACTTGATGCTCTTGAAGGACGCAGCGAAAAGGATCCTAGACACTGCAAACGAAGCGAGAGGAACTATGCGGTAAGGGGCGTAAAAACATGCTTCGATCAAGTTCGATCACGTTTCACACCTATACGCTGGAACAAGTATGCAAGCTGAACGTCGAGCTGGGGTTTGACGCGCTTGAACTCTGGAAGGATCACCTCCCGGCCGTAAAGACACCAGAGCTCGCCTCGCAATTTTCTTCCTTTGCAAGGGACATAGGATTAAACATCTGCGCCCTAAACAATGTGGACTCTAAGAATTTCAAGCCATATGATTCGGAAGAGTCTTTTGCTCAGACTCTCATGGGACTGAAGGCGGACGTGGATCTGGCCTCATTATTGTCGATCAAGGACGTCTTTGCTTTTGAGGGCAGAGATCCCAGGGGAGGCAATGGCGACAAGAATGCTCTGTTGAAGACTATTTCACGACTCTTCCACGAGGCTATTGTATACTCTTCGAAAAAAGGGATCCGGTTCCTGATTGAGCCCCATCCGTTTACAGTGGGCATGGATCTGGATTTTCTGATAAAACTGTGCGATTCCCTGGATTCCAATTATTTTGGGGTCCTCTATGATTGTGCGCACTTCGCTGTGGCAAAGCCCGACGGATACATTGAATCCATCCGAATCCTCGGCAAGAGAATAAAGCACATTCATTTCTCCGACAGCGACAAGCGCACCTCCGAGCTCCATTATCCACCAGGGATGGGCAAGCTAGACATTGATGGAATCCTTCGAACATTCAAGGAAATTGGGTACAGCGGAACGATCACTCTCGACCTCTGGGGGTATCCGTTGCCCATCGAGGGCTCGAAAATGGGAATCAAAAAAATGGAAGAAGCAATAAACAAACTGGGAATTCCGAATTAGATCCCGGGCAATAGTTTCGATTTCCCAAAAGGTCTCGCTGCTCGATGTTTCAGAAACTCTTCGAGTCATTGAAGATCGGTCCGACTACGATCAAAAACAGGATTCAAGTTCTTCCCCACAATACTTTGTTTGATTTCGAAACCCTCATTCCTTATTGTGAAGCGAGGGCTCGGGGTGGCGCGGGTTTGATCGAAATTTCCCTCGCGACTCCCACGCGAGATTTAGGCGAACTTCCCTCGGGACCAGTAAACGCGTGGCCCTACAAGGGATTCGATCAGAGGATCGTACCTCTTTATCAAAAGATGGCAACGGCGATTCACGGTAGTGGTGCAAAACTATTCGTACAAATGGCATCGGCGGGCGGAAACCGAAGCGCAAAGCGCGGAGCTTCGCCCGTGCCGGGCGGAATCCAGCGGACCACTTCCAGACAGCTGAATGAACAAGAAATCGAAGGGATAGTAGAAGACCACGCGAAAGCTGCGAAATTGATGCTCGACGGTGGAATTGATGGAGTAGATCTTCACGGAACGCATGGGATGCTGTTAGAAGAATTTCTCTCTAGGGCTACTAATCGAAGAACGGATCGCTACGGCGGGTCGCTAGATAACCGGTTAAGAATAGTTCTGGAGATCATCTCAAGAATTCGGGAAACGACAAAGGGAGAGCTTGCCGTCGGGATGAGACTGGACGCCGATGACAAATTTCCTCAGGGAAATGATCTGGCGGAAGAGGTCCGACTCGCAAGTAAGCTTGACTCTAAGCTGGATTTTTTGAATGTAGACCTCGGCTTCGAGCATCAGTACACCCATCTATCGATCGCACCGTTTTACGAGGAACCGGGTTACCAACTTTATGCCGCCCAAACAATCAAGCAGGTAACGAAAAATGCCGTTGTGGGTGCGACGGGCAGAATTGTTGATCCGGCATTGGCTGAACAGGTCCTTCAACAGGGAATCGCGGACATCGTCGGAATGACGCGTGCGCTCATCGCCGATCCCGAACTTCCCAACAAGGCGCGCGAGGGTAAGATTGCGGACATTCGATTTTGTCTTGGAGACAACCAGTGGTGCATAGGAAATATGCTCCGAGGACGTCCTATGCGATGTACGGTAAATCCTCTGATCGGAAGAGAAGGGGACCCATTCGCAAGGAATCAAACAGCTA
>JAPCJV010000360.1 GCA_027886785.1 Nitrososphaerota archaeon
CCCAGGTTGCGTTGTCTTATGCACAGATTTTCCCTTCCGGTGATGCAGTACACGCACTCGCCGCAAATCTGGACGTAGAAAATGCCCACACGATCTCCCTTTTTCAGGTGCTTGACGTCTTCTCCGACCTTCTCAATGATGCCGGAACCCTCGTGTCCCATAGTGACAGGATAATTATCGACGGTGAAGGTTTCCTTGATCATGTGGAGATCCGAGTGGCACACTCCGATCCCCTGAATTTTCACCAGAACATCGTTCCGACCCACTTCAGGGATGGGAACATCCTCGAGAGTGGCGTTGTTTCTTCCTTTGTAAAACCTGGCCGCTAGCATTTTACAAAGTACCGAATCAGAAATTTAGATAAGTCTTCCCGGAAGAAAAAATTTATGATCTGCTAACTGCTAATCCTGGTGGGCTATCAGACGTACTCCTTCCAATGATGTTCAGTGTGGAATCCCAAGAGTTTCTTTGCTTTCGTGCAATCAAACAAAGAGGAGAGCCCTTCCATCTTGCCGTGGAATTCTTTCGTCCCTGAAAAATAATCATGCACCAGCTCGATGGTGGGAATCTTCATCATAGTGGTGTCCGCGCTGATGTACATCGCCTCGTGCCCTTGGATCTCGGACTCGAGCGATAGCCGGCATGTAGTTGCAGCGTCCCGCGCGTCGACGTACCCCCAGAAATTGGGTCTCCCCCTCCCGGGATTCTCCCAAATGGATGAAAGATATGCGGAGTACGAATGATCGTAGCCAATCCATGTGAACCTCAGCGAGATCGATGGAATTCCTGTTCTTCGGCTGAAGGCGGCTGCAATTTCTTCACCTACGAGTTTTGAGAGTCCATAGCTATCCTGTGGGAGACAGGGATGGTCTTCGTCGATCGGGAGATAAACGGGAGAGAAGATCTTGGTTGCGAAACCAAAGCCCAAAACATTGATGCTGCTTGCCCATACGACTTTTTTGACTTTCAAGCCCGCAGCCGCTTCGAAGACGTTGAAAGTTCCTATGGTGTTGTTTCGAAATACGACTTCATCAGGATTGCCTCCGGGGGACCTGATTGCCCCGAGATGAATAACAGCATCGGCGTCGCGCATAGATCCGTAGGTTTGCCCTAAATCTGAAATGTCTGCAATTATTTGTCTGTAGTTGACACCATTTTGTGTTTTCTGATCTACGCTCACGACCTCGTAGTCGTGGCTAATCAAATCGTTAATCACGTATTGTCCCAATTCGCCCGCTCCGCCCGTTACCAAAACTTTCAAGGAATAATCAGTCCAGTCTGTATCGGAAGGGATTGGAATTCATAGATTAAGCAAGTAGTAAATCATCAGGCTACTTTGTAACGGTCGAAAGTTTCTGCAATCGAATCTCCTCTTCTAAAAGCGATTCTGACTTTGTTTTCACTCTTCATTCTCTTTTCAGACTTTGAGATGACCTCTTCCGCAATGTCACGAGGGATGACCACAACGCCATCCAAATCACCTAGAATGAAATCTCCGGGATTAACCAGTACCCCACCGCACCAAGTGCGTTCATTCATGTCGAGTAATTCAAACCTGCCTTTAGAGTCATGGGCTGTCATGCCCGTTGCAAAGAATGCAAAGGGTGGCTTGATCCACAAGAGCCGATTCACGTCTCTTGCAAATCCATCGGTGATTGCTCCCACTCCACCTCTGCCAGCCATCGCGTTCGCCATCAGCTCACCGAGAACGCCTACCGTCCTGCAATAACCTGTTCCGTACACGAGTACGTCGTTTGTCTTGAAGTTTTCCAAGGCCTTGATCCAAGGCGACTCGCGCAGCTCTTCGAGAGGAGGGATGGGACCTCCAATTTTTGTAGTAACTGCGCCTCTCCAGGTGCGAGCTATTCCTGCGACTCGCATGGAGGGGAGGACAGGCTTTACTTTAGTCGACATTAAGTATTGTTTCTGCAAGCCTCCATAATCATCGTCCAAAGTGTCTGTCACGAGAGCGACATACAGCTTTCTTAGTTTCCGGACTAGCTCAGCGTCTGAATTAGGCAATAGTGAGAAGGAATTGGAAATTGTACTTCAAGATTTCGTGTGAGAAAATCTTAGCTTAGGATGCATTTTAAGACGATAAAAGAAAGCTTATCTGCGATCTTCCTGTGGCGTGATTCCACATGCCCAAAAAAGTAATTGAGGTAACTGGAGCGCCGAAGCCGGTGGGACCGTATTCTCCGGCAGTTCGAGTTGGAGATTTGGTGTATCTTTCAGGTCAGGGTGGAGTCGATCCCTCTTCCGGAAAGTTTGCACAAGATATCAAAGCGCAGACGAAGCGGACGCTGGAAAACCTTCAAATTGTTTTGAGGAGCGCCAGCTTGACGATGGAAGACGTGTTCAAGGTTTCTGTTTTTCTCAAAAATGCCTCTGATTTTCAGGCGATGAACGAAATCTACAAAACCTTCTTCCCAAATAATCCCCCGGTGCGAACCACCATTGTCACCGGATTGCTCTTTCCGGAAATGCTCATCGAGATCGATGCTGTAGCAAGCGTAAAGTAGAACTAGC
>JAPCJV010000361.1 GCA_027886785.1 Nitrososphaerota archaeon
CGCGGTAAAAAATCATGAAAACGCTTTCGAGAATGAAAAAGCGTACCTACGAAAGAAAATTTCGGTCGCGGAAGTGCTAGCCTCGAAAAAAATCTGTACTCCCCTGAAGCTGCTAGATTGTTCCCCAGTATGTGATGGAGCGAGCGCCGTAGCTGTGTGCAATTCGTCAAGTGCGACACAGTTTAGCGATACACCCATCGACATCCTTGGAACGGGCGAAGCCAGCGACGCGGATTTTGTTTATCGACAAGAACTGACTGGTTTTGCATCCACAAGGATCGCTGCAAAGCAAGCCTTGGACATGTGCGACCTGAAGATTCGCGATATGGATTTGATTGAGGTGCATGATGCGTTTACGATCAATGAGTTAATTGCGTACGAAGATTTGGGATTGTGCGAAAAGGGAAAGGGAGGACAACTCGCCGAAAGTGGCGGTACTACTTTGCGAGGAGAAATTCCGGTGAACACTTCTGGGGGTCTAAAAGCCAAAGGGCATCCGATCGGTTCAAGCGGCATCGGGCAGGTCTATGAGGTGTTTGAGCAGCTGAGTGGAAAAGTTACAGGATCTAGAAAAGTCGAGGATGCGTCGACCGGAATGACCCACTCTATGGGGGGAGCCGGAGTGGACGCGCTGGTTCACGTATTCAGGAGTAGATAGAGTACAAAGAAATGATAACAGTGGACTCCTTTTACCAATTCGGTAGAAAGGGGAGATTAATGGGCCTCGAATGCGACTCGGGCCACGTGATTGTTCCTCCCAGAAGAAGCTGCCCAACTTGCTCGTCAACGACCCTGGAAGTTAGAGAGCTTTCGAAAAAAGGCGCAATAATTTCCTTCACAGAGGTATTTGTAAAATCCAAAGAGTTTCCGATCGACACCCCGTACGTTCTGGCTCTAGTTCAACTCGTAGAAGGCGGTAGAATCCTCGGAGTCGTGGAAAATCCGTTAGATCGCAAGTTAGCGCTCGACTTGATGGTCAGAATTGAATTCCGGAAACCAAATGGGAATGATGCGTGGCCGAGAATCTTCTTTGTTGTAGAAGACTGATGATCTTCTGTTTGCCTAATTCTGTTTCCTCACGGGCTCGATAAGATTGTAACCGAAATTAGCATTGCAGAAGACGGCTGGGCCGGGGGTCCGTCAGAAGAATTCCCACAGGCCGAACTTATTGAAAGAGATCCTAAAGCGTTGACGACACTCATTCCACTGATGACCTTCCCAAAAACTGTGTACTTACCATCTAGAGAGGCTGAATTGTCTCCCAAATTAACGAAGAATTGCGAGCTCGGCAAACCATTCGCCGGGGAGGCCATTCCCAAAGTACCTGCTACGTTATGAAGCGACGGTACGATTTCCAGCGGAATCGTTTTTCCTGAAGTTCCTTGTCCCCAAGTGCAAGGGGATCCCTGACCATTTACAGTATTGGGATCTCCGGTTTGGATCACAAATCCGCGGGCGATGCGATGCCACACTAAATTATTGAAAAATCCGTTTTGAGCAAGCGAAACAAAATTATTGACTGTCGTGGGCGTCTGATTTTTGAACAGCTCCACTTCGAAAGTCCCTTGACTTGTAACTAACTTCGCGTACACGTTTCCTCCACCTGCACTTCCGACATTACTCGTCGTAGCGGTTGAACTTGTGGTATGCTGCGCCGAGCTGTAAACGTAATAACCTCCCGCGGCGGCAACGATAATTACGATGACGGCGATGATGGTTAAGGTGGTCCGATTTATCCCCGGAGAAGGTTGTTTTTGTTTTCTGTATTTTTTCGACGTGTGAGGCATAGAGAGAATTACCTTGGCGAATACCCTTTTTCTTTATTTCTCCAGTCTGTAGGACTAAATTTGCATATTCTCGGCGTTCGATTTACCAGGTATGATCTGATTCCACAATAGTCAGAACGGTGTCCTCGGTTACTCGCACTTCCCCTGAGGGCTTTGTGGAAAGGACCCGATAACTGACATCCAAGCCGGCGCCCGGTTCCATGTCGTACACGGCTTTGAACCCCACCTTTCCTAGATGGTCTTTTGCGACAACCCGACCCTGAAGAGCCTCATATTTGACTCTGCGAATTATTGAGGCCAGGTATTCCGATTTTTTCTTCGACCACTCCTCCAAAGCTTTCCTCCGCTTGTTAAGAGCTTCTTCAGAATCTCCACTCTTCGGCAGGGTCCAATTCGGATCTTCCCATTCAAAGCGATAAGAAAGATCCAATAATTCCCAATTTATTTTAGCTAGTTCGATCGTTACATCTTGCGCGTCCTGGACAAGCAAGTCTATCAGAAGTGAAGCAATTCAAACTGTATTTACATCTTCCAACCGGAGAAAAAGATTACCCATTTTTGGATAATGGTTTTGCGCCTTGAGGAAACTTGTTTCTTAAATTGCAAGTGCCAGCTGAATTTTTTCAAAGGCCCCCACCCGCCATGCTGAACCAAAAGAAGGAGAGCGCCAAAACAGCAGAGAGAATCACTGAGCCTCTAAGCAAAGGCCGCGTACCG
>JAPCJV010000362.1 GCA_027886785.1 Nitrososphaerota archaeon
GCTCCCTGTGAACACAAAGAGTCGCCGCGTGACCAACACCAGTATTAGGAGATTTAGTCGTGAAGGCATAATTGCTCATCTCTGCACTTTGTGCCGTTGCAGAGTTGAAGAAAGTTGTCTTCCCGGTATTTGTTTTTCCTATGAGTCCGATTTTTACTGAGGGCATTCTAGCTGAGTAAGATAAAGAACAATCAATGATAAAATCCTTAGCTATGGAACTTCTTTTTTCTGTCTAGGTCGATCGAAAAAAAGGCCAAATGTTTAAGAGTTCAGCTTCTTGCTCTCTTGCGACGCGAGATCCAAACTTCTCGCTCTCACCCCCTAATTTTTCGTGAATGATGAAATGCGCGTAAGCAGAGACGATGGTTTGATCAGATCAAGATCTGGCAAGAGGATTTCAGTCACTGAGCGAAGTGGAATTGTAGTCCGAACGCCATCTTTGTCTCTATCTCTTGACCCCAAAAGAGCGCCAAGCTCCGAGTACGCTTTTGTTTCCCACGCCCACATCGATCACGTTCATTCTCCTGACGGAGGATCCAAAATCATCGCCAGCCGGGAGACGGCCGCACTTGCAAAAGCTCGCGGTTACGATTTTCAATCGGTTCAAGAAAGCGTGCGCGGTGTAGATCTCACCGATGCTGGGCACATTTTGGGCTCCAGAGCGGTCCTCATCGAGGACAGCGTGTTTTATACAGGTGACTTTTCTACGCGCGATCGTGGATTTTTGAAGGGGTCTCCGGGCGTAAAGTGCGACACCCTGATTATGGAAACTACGTACGGAAGTCCAAAGTATGCGTTCACAGACACGAGCAAAATCGTCGAGCGAGTGAGCAGGGTGATCGCCGATTGTTTCGACAAGTGTCGTCCCGTTGTATTAACGGGGTATCCTTTGGGGAAAGCCCAGCTCATTACGTATCTCTTTAGAAATTGGGAACCGATTTTTCTCCACGAATCGGTCCACAAGATGAACGAGGCCCACATTGACCTCGGAGTAGAAATTCCTCATCATGCGATCTGTCTCACGGGTGCCAATCAAAAAGCACAACTCAGGAGGCGTCCCTGGATCATGATTTCGCCCGCGTCTACCGGAAGATCTCAATTCATTAAATCGCTGAGAGAAAATTATGACGCAGTGGTTATTGCCTTCACTGGCTGGGCTGTAGAGCCGAGATACAAGTACATGATGGGGGTGGATTATGCTTTTGATTTAAGCGATCACTGCGACTTTAACGAGCTGGTAAGTTTGGCAAAGTATTGCGATCCCTCGAAAATATACACGGTTCATGGATTCTCCACAGAGTTTGCAGAGCATCTCAAATTTTTGGGATTTGATGCTGAATCTCTCGAAGGTGCAGAGCAAAGCACCCTTACGAATTATGCCTAAATGCAAATCTCTCAGTCGAAGATTAACTTCACGAAATTAGAATTCTAATCTGTGTACCATCGAGTTCCCCTCTATTCCAGCTATCCTGGCTCTCACTCAAGTCCGGGTAAAGCTCGGCTTTCTTCACTCGCACAAGGAATGCCAGCTCTTCTAGTTTCGATTTTATGAGCTCGATATTCTGATTGCCCAGTCCGGCGATCTTGACCGAGTCCAAGACTTCTGTCGGGTTGAACCCTTTTTCCTTGCGCAGCGCCTGCACATTTCGGGCGAGATCTTTTACTAAACCCCTAGCAATCAATTCGTCATTACGAGATGTATCCAGAGCGACTACGATTCCAAAATTCTCTACGACGGAGTACTTTGGATCGGAGGGTGCAAAACTGAAGATTACGTCTGATTCAGTAAGCTCAATGTCTTTCAAATCCGGAAGCCTAGTTTTTCCTTCACTCGAGATCTGATTAAACAGCCAGGCCGGATCAGTCTTCGCAAGTTTAGACGCAACCTCATTCATTCGATTCTTGACTTTTGGAGCGAGAAGCTCGAAGTTCGGTTTCACCGACACAACAACGGGCATCTCTTTCGGATCCGTCACGAATTTCACATCGGTCACATTGATTTGATCTCGAAGAACATCCTCACTCGCAAGAAGTAACTCCCTTTCAGGGTCGGCCGAGAGAAAGTATGCCTCCTTTAACGGCCACCTTCTTTTCAGCTTCGCCTTCATCCTCGCGGAATTGGTGATCGAGATCGCATTCGCCAAAAGGTCGAATTCTACTTCAAGCTGTTTGTTTCTGAATTTAGCTTCCGACGAGGGCCAATCAGCCAAGAGGACCGATTCTGTCCCGAAGCATTTTCCCGCGAGATAATCCGTTACAAAGGGTGCGATTGGATGAAGCAGAGTATCACTTGCAATCAAGACCAGCCCCAGAACCGAGTAGATGACCTGCCTTCGGTTTTTCGATTCTTCGTTTTCTTCCAAGATTTCTCCGCGGATGATCGGGACGTACGTCTGACTGAGCTCCACTATCA
>JAPCJV010000363.1 GCA_027886785.1 Nitrososphaerota archaeon
AGTCTATTCTGCTTAAAGATCGTCGATCTTACAAATAACCGTCACGAACGAACCCCTAAACGTGTGTTATTCAGGATTAGTCTGGAGGATTCGCAGTGTAACACAGTGGATTTCGGAAATCAACTAGACTAGCCTCGGAAAGGGGAGTGCATACTACTTTCTTCATTTTTTTGTCAAGGGACTACTAAAAACAAGAGTTAAAGTGCACTCCCAGATCTGTAATTAGACCAGATCAACCATGCCTAAAAAAGTGGCAGAGATCATAGTGGATTCTCTTGTCGCATCAGGCCTTTCCAGAATTTATGGCGTTGCCGGGGATTCTCTGAACGGAATCACAGATGCAGTCCGCAAACACAAGGGCATTTCCTGGATCCATGTTCGCCATGAAGAAACCGCCGCCTTTGCGGCTGGCGCCGAAGCCCACTTGACCGGCCAGTTGGCCGTGTGCGCCGGGAGTTGCGGTCCCGGAAATTTGCACTTGATTAACGGGCTTTACGATTGTTACCGGAACAGGGTACCAGTACTTGCAATTGCCGCACACATTCCCATTCTCGAAATAGGCAGCAACTACTTCCAGGAGACACACCCAGAGCTTCTCTTCAAAGAATGTAGCCGGTATTGCGAACTGATTTCTGATCCTGATCAGATACCACGTACATTAGAGATAGCTATGAGAACTTCGATTTCCGAAAGTGGCGTTTCAGTCATAGTCCTCCCCGGCGATATTGCCCTAAAGGACTCGACGTCGAACAGACCTCCGCCCCAATTGGAAAAGTCAAAACCGATCGTTTGCCCGTCTAAAGACGAAATAGCGAAGCTTGCAAAGGCTCTCAATGATGCCTCAAAGATAACCATCCTTGCGGGTGCAGGTTGTTCGGGCGCTCACGAGGATCTTATTGCTCTCGCGGGTATACTCCAAGCACCGATTGTTCATTCCATTCGTGGGAAAGAGTACATCGAGTACGACAATCCATTCGATGTCGGCATGACGGGACTGCTCGGATTTTCTTCTGGCTATTACGCCATGATGGATACTGATTTGCTTCTGATGCTGGGAACAGATTTCCCCTATCAGCAGTTTTATCCCCCTGATGCTTTTGTTGTGCAAATCGATCTTCGAGGCGGACAGATCGGGAGGAGAACGAAAGTCGATTTAGGAATTATCGGAGATGTTGGTCAAACTCTAAGCGCTCTGCGATCTTTCCTCGTTCAAAAAAATGATGCCGGGCATCTAAAGAAATCACTCGATCATTATATCAAGACGCGAAAGGATCTTGACTCTCTCGCAGTTGGAGAACCGGGGCGAACGCCGATCCATCCTCAATATCTGGCGAAAGTGATTGACGAGATAGCTTCAGAAGATGCAATTTTTTCTTGCGATGTCGGGACCCCGACAATTTGGGCAGCGCGTTATCTTCGCATGAATGGAAAGCGGAGGTTGCTAGGATCTTTCTCCCACGGTTCGATGGCGAATGCAATGCCTCAGGCAATCGGTGCTCAGGCAGCATTTCCAAATAGGCAAGTCATTTCTCTTTCGGGGGATGGAGGCTTCGCGATGCTTATGGGGGACTTTCTAACTCTCGCCCAGCTTAAGCTTCCCGTAAAGATCGTTATTTTCAATAATAGTGCACTCGATTTCGTCGAACTGGAAATGAAAGCGGCAGGCCTTATCGATTATGCGACCGAACTCGTGAATCCAGATTTTTCGAAGATGGCGGAAGCGGTGGGAATTGCTGGATTTAGAGCTGAAAAGCCTGAGGAGGTGAAACCCATGCTCACAGAAGCTCTTTCTCTCGAGGGGCCAGCCCTAGTTGATGTCCTCGTAAACCGACAGGAATTATTGATACCTCCCAATATCAACCTCGAAGTTGTGAAGGGCTTTACTCTCTACATGATTAGGGCGGTACTGAACGGTCGCGGCGACGAAATTGTGGATCTTGCAAAAACGAATCTTTTCCGATGAATCATGGAAGCCCCCCACTCGGCTCTCTCCTTCCCAATTGAAATGAATCATTAGTTCTTTGAATTTTCTTTCCAATATTCGTTCGATGTCTGCTGGCGAATACTCGGTTTACCTAGGCCGAAGGGATAAATGTAGACAAACGCCTAGTGGTTTCTACTCCTCTCCGCAGACGAGATTTTCGAGTATGTCCGAATCCAAAGATCCGCGGAAACCTCGGAATTCTTCAGCGCCGATTGGGTTAGCAATGGGGCTTGACTTTGAATCGACGCCCAAACGGCTGGAAAAGATCCATTGAGTATTCCGGATTCCGATATAGGATGAATTTGTTGCCAAAAACAAAGAGTTCTTAAATAACGATAGATTTTGTCAGCAAGCATTCGAGGAAAAGTATTAGTTTTGATCCGTTCTTCATTTCGTCGATCTTTGCATATTTCAAAAACA
>JAPCJV010000364.1 GCA_027886785.1 Nitrososphaerota archaeon
AAACCAAGAGCTTCTGAGTCAAATAAACTTCCATCCGAATCTTAACATTTCATACTTTCCCCAAAACTGTAATGACTTTATGGAGGGGATGCCGCATTTTCCTGCAATTCAAAACTGGTGATACACCTGAGCCCACAAAGATCGGAAGCTGATGAACTTCTTTTGAAAAAGTTTCTGAGCGAGTACTCATTTACCCGACTAAAGAAAATTCATCCCGTTATTTTGGAATCTGTTGATTCGACACAAACATTCCTTCAAAACAAACTTGGAGCGAAAGAACAGGGCGATCTCGTAATTAGTAGAATCCAGACTAGGGGGAGAGGCCGCGAAGGAAGATCCTGGATTTCAGACGAGGGAGGATTGTGGATGACACTGCTATTGAGACCTCTAAAGCCCGAGATTCTCGGAAGCCTTCCCTCCGTTGGCACTGAATCCATTGCTAAAACACTCGGCCAGTTTGGTCTGACAACTTGCATAATCAAACCTCCGAATGACGTGTATTGTTCTGGAAAGAAAATTGCGGGGGTTCTAGTGGATGGCGCGATTCAAGAACAAGAATCTATTGCTTACGTGGGAATCGGAATTAATTTGAACAACGATCCCTCAAAAAACAAACTAATTTCAGATATTGCTACGAGCTACGTAGCCGAAACCGGTTCACAACTAGATCTTATGAAGTTCACGTTTTCTTTGCTAGTAAACTTGGATTCTTCGTACGATAATGTAGTGCTGACATGTGGATAATAGAAATCACGGATCGTGCTTCGTACACGAGGTGTGAGTTACGTGGTTAGTCTGCTCGCATCTACCAAGTTCGTCAGCGTCGTTAAAGGGGACAAGGCAATGAGTGCAGTAAGTATCCCTATCTGGATCGAATTCTGAAATCGTTTTGAATTCTTTGAAATTCAAGTGATACCCTCCTAGTTTTCTTCACAAATTAGAGTTTCTCAGAACCGGAAACCACAACTGACAAATATCGTAAAGAGCTGTTTTTCTTTCCGTTGGACAGAAACAGGCGGGATGGGATTCCGAATTGACTCCTGATTCTTACTGGTCAGCCAAGTTAAGATCTCTGGAAGAAAGAAAAAAATCCACCTCGCCCTCGGATTTTGACCAAGCGAAGATCATTGCACTAAAGGAAAAGACTCGTGCTTGGGAAAAAACACTCCTTTCTTCACTAGCGCCAGACACGACAGAAAGAAAAGACGTATTTGAAAACCTCTCGGGGATTCCTCTCCAAAGAGTGTATACTCCCCAAGACCTGAAGGATATCGATTATTCCAAAGATCTTGGACTGCCCGGTGAGTTCCCATACACTCGCGGAGTATACCCCACGATGTATAGGGGTCGCCCATGGACGATGCGCATGTTTTCTGGATTTGGCTCTGCCGACCAGACGAATAAACGTCTCAAATATCTTTTGAAAGAGGGTGAAACGGGCTTGTCGATCGCCTTCGATATGCCTACGCTCTATGGGTATGATGCCGACAGTGAGCGCGCTGAGGGAGAAGTGGGACGGTGTGGAGTTTCTGTCTCATCCCTCGAAGACATGGAAACGATTTTCGGCGGAATCCCGCTAGATCAAGTAAGTACTTCTATGACGATTAACGCGCCAGCTGCCGTACTCACAGCGATGTACGCGGCGGTTGGAGAAAAACAAGGGATCCCGCTTTCGATACTCCGGGGTACGGTTCAAACCGACATTCTGAAAGAGTACATCGCGCAAAAGGAATGGGCCTTTCCTCCTGAGGCTCATCTGCGAATCATTAGAGACATGATGATTTACTGCACGGAAAAGATGCCTAATTGGCACTACATCAGCATCTCGGGCTATCACATCCGGGAAGCGGGAGCGAGCGCAGTGCAAGAGCTGGCCTTCACCCTAGCGGATGGTTTTTCGTATGTCGAGCTCGGGAAAAATGCGGGCCTCGACGTCGATAAATTTGTTCCGCGCTTTTCATTTTTCTTCAATTGCGACATGGACTTTTTCGAGGAGATTGCGAAATTTAGGGCGGCCAGGAGAATCTGGGCCACTGTCGTCAAAGAAAAATACGGCGCGAAGAATCCCAGATCCCTGCTGCTGCGATTCCACACTCAAACTTCAGGGGTCTCACTCACTTGGCAGCAACCCCTCAATAACATAATCCGGACGGCTATCGAAGCTCTCGCCGCGATCCTGGGGGGCACCCAATCGTTGCACACTAACTCCTACGATGAAGCTTGGGCCCTACCGACTGAAGATGCAGTTACAATCGCACTCAGAACCCAGCAGATCCTCTTGGAGGAAACCGGGGTAGCGGATGTGGTGGATCCGCTCGGCGGCTCGTACTATCTGGAAAGCCTGACAAACGAAATGGAGGAGCAAGCGTACAGGTACTTTGAAAAAATCG
>JAPCJV010000365.1 GCA_027886785.1 Nitrososphaerota archaeon
GGGTAAGCAGCGTAAAACTTGCAGCCCGCCATCACCGCGCCGAGACCGATCGCCTGGTTCCCCGTCATCAAGAGCTTCGGCCGGGGATTTTCTGGTAAGGTCAATTTGACGTCCAATTGCGAATAATTTGCCTTCGTGTGATCCAGACCGGCGCTGGCTGCTTTGATGTTGGCATCGATGACAGCCTGCTTTTTCTTTCCAAAAGTATCTGAAAGAACATTGGTAAACGTGTCAAAATTGAGTCCCAGAAGGAAGATCGTTGCGCCTAAAGCTACAGTATTCTGCATGATCGGGTTTTTATCGAATTTACGTGCACTTTCTCCTAAAGGCATCGCGAGGAGTTTGACGCCTTCGGGAACAAGGCTGGGATTCACTTTTACACGATCTTTGTCAAAAATAATGACTCCTCCTTTCGTTACAAAGGGTGCGTGAATCTCCGCAGTTTCGGAATTTAGAGCGACGAGTATGTCCAGATTATCCCCCTGGCTCATCACTTTGTCTTTGCTAGCTCTGACCTGAAACCATACATGCCCGCCTCGAATCGCGGACTGGTAGTTGTTCAAACCATAAACGTGCAACCCGCTTCTCGAGCAGGTTCTGGCGAGGATTTCGCCAGTAGAAGAGATTCCGTCTCCGGCCGCTCCTCCTATTCTGACTACAAAGTCATTCCTCATAAATCCAGATCTCTATCTCAATCCAAGACAACTAATTTTGCTCGCCTATAATACTAACTGCCAGCAGCGGCGATACACCCAAACTCGACGAGTCACTTACGGCGCTAAATTCCGAATACAGACTCTAGAACAAGTTCAGAGATCTACCTATTGGGCTTTTTCAGTTAGACTTTGACACCCTTCCCTTGAAATCAAAAAGAATTTTTGCCGAAATCCAGAATCCCAAATCCATAGAGTATTTACTATAGCAAAATTCGATAAGTAATATTCTAGCCATTTTGTGGTATCTGTACTAGGAAGTAAGCAATTCGGATGTTGTTCAATTCGAAATCAAAACCTGTCGCTGAAGAAAATCCCTATGTTCCTAGCCGATTCGGTTTGCCGAAGAACTCAACGCTGTCTGGTGTTATCGAATTTTTTGTCTACGGTGTCAAAAGGGGTTCCGATGATGTTCCTGAAAAAGTGCTCCAAATCTTCCAAGCTCATAATGCTCGGTTGCTCTCCGCATCTATCTATCCGGGAAACGAGCCGAAGACTGACTTTGTTGTTGATTGCATTCTAGATATTTCTAACATAGATTGCCAAACAGACGACCTCTTGATTCTCGTTAGAAAATTGAAATTTGTAAAGAGGGCTGAAAAGGTGAAGATGAGCGGAAGGTTGTTCAGCAACTATCAATTTCCGCTCGTTGCCTCTGGAAACAAGCGTGCACTCATAGTGGATGCAGAAAGCTTTCTGGCTTTTGAAAGTACTTTTGTGAATCAAGATCCTTCTTTCGGCAAGTTAGTTTCTGCCAAATTATTCGAACTGGGCAGGGTTAATGGAACCGCCGCATCAACAGAATTCTCTGGGAATGACGTCCCTCTGGTGAAAAGAGACGAATACATGATAGAAGCCGCAAAATCGTTTCTCCGAGCTTCGGGATGGGGCGTGATTGGTTCAAACATGGAACGTGAAATTACCACAGTGAATGTTGCGGAACCACCGGTCATACTAACACAGCAAGGAACTTTCGCGGGCGGTAGTTATCTGAAGGGGCTGATCGCCGGGATGCTGGAAGTCAGAGCCAAGAATGGGATCAAGCTCGGTGTGACTCATGAGAGTTACAATAAAGATAAGAAAATCCTTTCGCTATATTATGCAAAAGAGAATTTAGCCGCAGACGCTGCCCAAACCAAAGCTTCGCAATCGGCTGAATTACAGATGGATGAAGCAATAGAAGCAACGATAGCCGTAGGAGAAGAGGAAGACGAAGCTTCTAGCGTGAAACCAATCAAAATCAGCGCCCTCCAAAATCAGGCTCCGGTTCAATCAAAAGAACAAAGCCGGAAAGTAGATTCAGACCTGGGGAACTTGGACGTTGTGCGAAAGATCTTGACCGTCTCTAAGCCGGGCGCCCTAAAAGTCACTCTCATGAATTCTGCGAAACTCACGCTTTCCGAGGCGAGAGACTGCATCCAGAAGTTGATTAACGCTGACCTTCTGGAAGTCAAGAGAGTCACCGGAACTGACACTATAATTTATCAAACCACTCCTAAGGGCATAGATTATCTCGATGTCCACGAGAGGCTTTCCAGCATGCTGGAGCAGGACTTTCCCGACACGAGAGTACTTCGGAACGCAGGAAACAAGAACTA
>JAPCJV010000366.1 GCA_027886785.1 Nitrososphaerota archaeon
ACAATCGCCTTAAAAATGACCTAAAATCCAATACGCCGAACTAATTGAATTGCGATCGTACCACAATTGTAAAAGCAAGATTAACTTCCCCCGCCTGCGATCCCTCTTAGGGGGCCCTAAGTCATCCTACAGTTATGCAAATAACGAATTGCAATATTTCATTAGGATCATTGCAATTCTTGTAGGTTTTGAGCTTTCTAGACTCTCTCGAACAAGGGAATCCAAGATCCAAGAGTGGAGAAATGGAATCAAAAAAGAGAATGGATGAAAATTTTTTCTTGAATTGCTCTAAATTCCGTCATCACGCGCAATCAAGTTGGGAAAGTTTGAGGTCCCAAAAGTTAGGCGGTACTTGCCGTCGGGTCCCGCATAGATGGTGCCGTCATTTTTCAAAGACCTCAACGATCTCGAATATTCGAGTTTCGTCATTTCCAGTTCATCTGCTGGCTCCTTGATTCTTTCATAAAGCAGCCCCCTCGCAACTGCATTCAAAACACGGTGTTCCGGATCCGAGTCAATGTAGGGAGTAGTCAGTGGGACCACTCCAAATGCAATTCGAGGTACCCGAGAAGATCGCTCAAAAGGAGGAGGAAGTTGAATTTGGTTCCCACTTTGGGAATGTCGTAAAGGAGTTCTTTTTGGATGTGACACCAATTCGATGGAAGCAAAAGTACTCAAAACGCACGTTTAAGGATTCCGCACTTAGAAAATATATCGCCGGAAATTTTTGGCCGGGGATGTTACAGATCAGAACATTCGAAAGACAATTATGACTGATTCTGGTCAATTGCGATTTCATGCAGCTGAAACTTGCTTTGAAATAACCGTACAAACTCTAAAAACGATGAATATTTCTTCGACATCAAGGCATCCCGGGATATTTAGGAAATGAAAATTGCAGTTGCCGGTGGCGCCGGTTTAACGGGGCAATGCGCTGTCCGGGATCTCCTCCGGAACAAGAAAATCGAAAAGGTACTTGTCGCGGATTACGATTCAGCTGGGCTCGACCGCCTAAGAGAAAAACTTGTGGAGGACAGTAACCGGCTTTCTTTCGAGAAGCTCGATGTAAGGGATCACGATGCGACTGCTTCAATGCTGAAGGGCTATGACGTCGTGATCAATGCGGTACAATACTACTTCAATCTGGACGTGATGGTTGCGGCTTTGGCAGCTGAGGTGCACTATCTCGACTTTGGAGGATTGTATCACACCACTCTAGAGCAGATGAAAGATTTTAATGAAAAATATCGGGTGAAGGGTTTGACCGCGATCGCTGGCATGGGGGGTCAGCCCGGTGTGAGCAACCTCATGGTGAAGCATGCTCTAACAAGTCTTGACAAAGCGAGCACTGTTGAGATCCTCGATGGGTGGCGGGATCTCACGAAAAGTACTTCGCCCATGTACTTTACCTGGTCACCCCAGACTTTTTTCGACGAGTCTTCTCTCGAAGCTATAGTTTTCAGGAAAGGAAAATATGAAACCAAAGCTCCCTTCAGCGAGCCCCAAAAAGTCCGGTTCCCCGAACCAGTAGGGGAGGTAGATGTTTATCTTTCGCTCCACTCGGAACTTGCGACCATCCCCACATCCTTTGAAGCGTATGGCCTCAAAAATCTCGTATGGAAGGAAGGCGGTGAAGATTTCTGGAAGATCAAGCTGCTCGCCGATCTGGGGCTCACCTCCAACGAAAAAATTTCGATCGATGGATCGGAAATTGCTCCGCGGAGATTTTTCTTGAAACTGCTCGAATCGAAGAACATGGTAAAGCTTCAAGAGGATGTAGTGCCCAATGACTATGAGATTACAAGGGTGGTTGCGAACGGTTCGAAAGATGGAAAAAAGAAAACGGTGATCGTGGACGCCTATTTTCCCCCCTACAAGCCATGGAAGGTAAGTTGCAGCCAGTACAACGTCGGAATCCCCGGGTCGGTTGCGGCGCAATTCATTGCTTCTAAAGAAGACCTTCCGCGGGGCGTTCTTCCCGCTGAAAAAGTCTTCGAGCCCACGGAATTTTTCCGGGAACTCGAAAAGAGAAAGATCAGGATCAGGAAACGAATAGTTGGCAACTGAGCAAACAACACTTTCCTCGGCAAATTCGCTACTCCGCGTACGAGACATCAGCGTAGACTTTGCATCCGTCAACGACCGGGTGCATGTGCTGCACAACGTCTCCCTGGATGTAAAACCAGGAGAGATCGTGGGAATCGTCGGGGAAAGCGGCTCCGGCAAGACCACTCTCGGAC
>JAPCJV010000367.1 GCA_027886785.1 Nitrososphaerota archaeon
AATGTGGGTAAGCAGGTCTTTTCCCAGGCTTCCCCTTCTATACTCGGGGAGGATGTAAAATTCAACAATTGCACCTTCCATGCGAGGTTCGTAGTAAATGCGATCCTTGAGATCCGCTTTTACCACCCCTACCACTCTTCCTCCTGCCGAAGCGACCAGCACCACTGAATCCTCGTTTGCGATCGCTTTCTTTACGGTCTTTAGAGCATCCTCCTCCAGTTTGTCCGCGGTCTTCAAAAGAGGATCAAACTCTCCGTTCAACCGTTTGAGCCGCGCGATCAGCTCTGCCGTCCTGGAGATCTCTTCTGTCTTTATTTCCCGAATCGTTACTTCGGCCGGCGACGTCTTTTTCGTAACTACTTTCTCTGTCGTTACATTTTTCTTTGACAACTTTGATACCCTCCAAGTCTTTCTAACGAGATTTTCCCATTTTGGGGAGTGCTTCGATCAATTTGCTTTTCTGGAGCTCCTCGATCATTTTCTTACTTTTTTCAATGATTTCCGCCGAACGTGCGTGTATCTGCTTTCTGGTCAATTTGATGCGGGACAGTCCCAATCTTACGCATTCTTCGCCTACCGCCGAAGCGACGAGCGGAAAAATTTCCCAGTCCATCATCGTAGGCAGGATATGATTTTCATTCAGCGATCCATCCTTTTGCGTAAAAGCTGCAAGTTCTTTTGCACCCACAATAATTACTTCGTCCGAGATACTCCGAGATCTGACATCGAGGACGCCTCGGATGATTGAGGGAAAGATCAAACTGTTGTTTACCTGATTTGGAAAGTCGGATCGACCTGTCGCGACGATCCTCACCCCGGCGGCTTTGGCTTCTTTTGGCCAAATCTCCGGAACGGGATTTGAAAGAGCAAAGAGAATTGCATCGCGATTCATCTTGCTCAGCGTTGCCCTGTTCAAGACATGTGGCCCGGGTTTTGAAGCAGCAATCAGCGCGTCGGCACCTTTGGCGGCATCTTCAATTCCTCCGGTTTTTCGCTCTGTGTTTGTTTTCAGGGCGAGCTCGTATTTCCACTTGTTTTGCAGCATCAGCTGGTCCATGTCTTCTCTTTCGGAATGCAAAATACCCTTGGAATCGACTAGAATGAGGTTACCCGGGCGCGCCCCTGCAGAGATCACTAATCGAGCTGCCGCGATATTCGCCGCCCCGGCACCCATGAGTACAATCTGGGAATCCTTCAGAGTTCTCCCGGTTAGAAGTAGAGAATTATACAATCCAGCAAGTATGACCCCAGCTGTACCTTGTTGGTCATCGTGCCAGACCGGGATCGATAGTTTCTCCTTCAGCCGATCTAAGATTTGAAAGCATTTAGGCGACGCAATATCCTCGAGGTGGATTGCTCCAAAGGCGGGCTCCAGATGAGTTCCAATTTCGATAATTTTTTCGGGCTCGTGAGCATTCACCGGAACGGGAATCGCATCCACTCCTCCGAGGTACTTGTAGATCAGCGCCTTCCCCTCCATGACGGGGAGACTTCCCTCCGGCCCGATGTCGCCCAATCCGAGCACCCTAGAGCCATCCGTCAAAATGCACAGCATGTTCCAGCGGTTGGTCAGCTCAAAGGAGAGATCCGGATTTTTCGCAACGGCTAGACTTACCGCCGCCACTCCCGGAGTGTACCAGATCGAAAAGTCATTCAAACTTTTCACTGGTACTTTGGGGATTGTCTGAATTTTTCCCTGGTAATATTTTGAATAACTCAAAGCGAGCTTTGAGAGATCGCCATTCTTTTCCGGATTGGTTTTTGATTTAGGCAAATTGCGAACAACCTAAGAATTGGAAGTCGTGGGGATTGGCAAGAGAAAAACCGAACCTCAAGAATTCGATTTTGACAGCTCGCTTAGGCATTCATGCTTTTTGTCTATATAACAGATGTTAATGGTCAGTCAATCGTCGAATAAGAAAACCGAAAGTGTTTCTTTCCATCTCAGTCGAATCTTTTCCAAAAGCAGAATTAATTTTTCCCTCGAGCCTTTTTGACAATAGCAAGTAATTATTGTTCCCTTCTAATTGCCTACAAAGTCGTTTCATTTTAGTTTCTCAATACAGGTTAGCGACTCAGATCCGTGGCGATTTCAACACGTTTCACTAATGAGATGAAGGTAATTTTTTCTCAAATATCAATATAAGTAAGAATGAGCTATTATGAAACAATAGATGAGTCAAATGGTTTCTTTCAAATTCAAGCGGGGCGATTCGGT
>JAPCJV010000368.1 GCA_027886785.1 Nitrososphaerota archaeon
AGCATCATTAGCTCTCTCATGGTTTCTCTATGGCTTTCTTGTGGCACCAGACCTATTCCTGAAACTGCTTTCAGAAAATGCCCAGCGTTCCATCCTATCGCCGCACAATATCAATTTGCTAGTTTTTGTGACGAATCCCGTTGTCTCGTCTTCTCAGATTTTTGTCGGAAGCATAAGCCTTCCCTTGATTTTAGGCTTGGTTGGGTTATCGTACCTATTTCTAAGAAAGGAAGTTCTCTTGGTGCAGTTAGGAGTCGCTGTTTATTTGGGGTTCGCATTTGTACTGGGCTACATTTGGTTTTACACCACGATACCACTCTACCCATTTTTTTGCGTTGGAATCGGATATTTGATCAATGACCTAATTTTCCGGAAGACATCGCGTGACTTGGAGAAATCCCAAACCCTAAATCTTTGACATACCCAGATTTCAATCCGTTTTGAAATACAGTATTGTTGCCATAGTTATCGGAATCCTTTTCATTATTCTTGGTATATTTGTTCGAGTAGCTGTCTGTCCGGGCCCCGGTCTTTTCGGCGAAGGCGGCGGTGTATGTGAGGCAATCCTTGAACAATCATACGCACGTGACACGACTATATTGAGCGTGCTTTTTTTCACTTGGGGATTAGGATTGTTGATCCTCGGAGTACTAGTTTTTTTAACAAAATCTAAAGCAGACAGGAGTTAACAGGGAGAAGCAAAGACGGTCAGTTCCAAGTCCTAAATTGCCCTTCTAAAGAGAGCAAAAAATTATTCTATCAAGATACGTCTCGGAGATTGGCGAACAAGTGATCTAACGGAATGAAAAATGCCGAATTAGGCACTTTTGACTAGCTAGATCAAAAATCTTTCATGAAGAGTTGGATCCCTTCGCGGCTATAGATCTCGCTCATCTTCCGCGGCCGTTTGTCATCGAATATCCTATCGGCGTACCACTTTGACCCAAAGACGGCGAGCATCATTCCAATGCGTATTGCATCTACTCCCTTCTCGGTGAGCGACCACCTGATAATCTTCGGGGGAATGCTCTTCTGCACGTATTTCTGAATGAAGCCTTCCTGCTCCAACTGCTTGAGCCTGGTGGCCAGGACTTTCGGGGAGATTCCCGGTAACGAACCGAGAAGGCCGTTGAAGCGGTCCACTCCATAGGCACCTATGTCGCGAATAATTGCAAGTGTCCATTTCTTGCCGAGAACGCCAAGAGAAGTCTCGACCGGACAATCGGCAAAATCAATATTCACATACGGCGACTTCAGATGTTTGTGGGTCCTTCTGTACGCAGTTTCTAGGGCAAGTTCCTGTCTCAGCAATGTGAGTTCTAAACAGAGGGAGTTAATTATATGAATTACACTTAAACGTGATCGCGAATCACCAGGCAACAAGCCCGGAGTGTAAATAGCGTTAGAGACATTAGCCGGTCTTTGCAGCGGCAGCAGCTTTTGCGGCAAGAGCTCCGAACTCTTCACGCCCAAAGGCTGTGCCTGCGAGCCCCCAACCCCCTTCAGCCGCTTCGGTGAGTAACACCCAGGTACGACTGGCTTGAGTGGGATCGCCTGAGATTTTCGTGACGATCTCCGTGATCTCCTTGACGAGCTGCTTCTGGCCTTCGCGAGACAACGCTGCCGGGGGAGTGATAACTTGGACTCGCACGGTTCGAGGAGAGTCCGAAGCTGCTGTATGAACAGCATGTGGATCCATTCGATGAATGTACGCCGCGGTGTTATTCAAGTGGAACGGACCCGGCCTTGACACACCTTCAGCGCGGAGAACTGCAAAGGTGAGCTCCTCGCCCAGTTGACGATCGGTCCCCGCTGGAAAAAGATCTGCTCTTGCATAAACATCGATCATCGGCATAGTGAAATATTCCTTCGCGAAGAAATTCCATCAACTGGTAATTAAATTGGAAAGTGAGTAAAAAGAAAGTTGTAAAAATATTCTTTCTTTAGAAACTAAATCAGGTGTAAGCGAATATCCCCGGAATCAGAAGCGCCGACCTCTTCCAGAGTACCCCAAGAGAAGCCCAGACCGGACACTCAGATCTAAATTTCAGAAACCTAAGATCAGCGTTTCGATGTGCTCTTATGCTTTGAAAGCCCGCCCCCTCTTGTTTTGTCTTTCATTATTCTCATACTTGCTTTTATCAGTTCTTTCACAAGAGGGATAGGTACCTTCTTGTCAAATGGAAACCG
>JAPCJV010000369.1 GCA_027886785.1 Nitrososphaerota archaeon
AAACTGTACAAGAAAGAGGAGCTGAATCGCGACGTCGAACGCTTGCTTCGAACCAACATTCGGCTCCCTGACGAAGTGATGGGCGATCTTCGGGCGATGGTCGCTGCCCTAAAAGTCGGAGGCAAAAGAATTCAGGATCTCATTTCGAAATACGGCAGGAAAGAATACAATGAGTACGTGAAGAACATCTTGGACCAGTCCGAGCAGCTCGCCCTTCTGAAGCTGAAGGAGCTTCCCAAGGGTACCTTTGAAGGTGAATATTTTCTGGACGGGGACGGGGACGATGATCATCCCATCAGCGAGAAGCTGCGGGTACACATGAAGGCTGAAATCAAGGATGACGAGTTCCTCATGGATTTGAGTGGCTCTTCAGATCAGAGCGCCGGCCCGATGAACAGCCCCAGATCCAACACAATTTCCTATGCAAAATACGCGTTCAAGTCTTTGATCGATCCCTTTTCACTGATAAACGACGGATTCTTCAGACCGTTGAAGGTCGTGACCCGGAGGGGAAGCATATTCGATCCGATTCCCCCGGCTCCAGTAAATCTGTGGCTGGAAACTCCCCACAGCATTGTCGACCTTTTGTTTCGAGTGCTATCACCAGTATTACCCGAGAGAACACTTGGGGGAACCTTTGGCTCGGATGTAATTGATTTCATTTACGGTGACGACCTCTCGAAAAATCGATTTTACATATTGGTGGATACTCTCCAAGGCGGTTGGGGAGGATTGCCGCAAGCTGATGGAATTACTGCTTACGCCGTCTGCGAGGGTAATGTCTCCTATCCCATGACAGAAATGCTTGAGGCAAATTATCCCTTACAAGTGATCCGCTGGGAGCTGTTGGAGGATTCTGGAGGACCGGGTAAGAACAGGGGCGGACTAGGAGTGAGAAGAGATTACAAAATGCAATATCCGTGCCGGATTACGTTCTGCTACGAGAGGACCCGTTACTCTCCGCCTTGGGGTGTACTCGGAGGAAAAGAGGGCAGAACTAATGAAGTAGTTTTCAACCCCGAGGGATCCAATCCACGAAAAAACTTCAAGGGAACTCACATGGCGCTCGAAAAAGATACTGTCATTTCGTTTAGGACGGGAGGAGGCGGCGGTTTGGGAAATCCGCTTGATCGCGACGCGGAGAAAGTGTTGAAAGATGTTCTTCTAGGCTACGTCTCGGTCGAAAAAGCTCGCGCCAATTACGGGGTTATCCTGGCAGAACGTGATACCAAAATAAATTTCCCCGAAACCACAAACCTCAGAGAGTCTCTAAGAACTCCCGGTTAAGAGAGAGATCACAACTCCGATGGATCTAATAACCAAGACAATTCGAAAAAACCCTGCCCTCATAAAGATCGCAGGGCAGCTGCATCAGTCAGGACAGATTCCACCGGATACTTACATTCTCGATCTAGACACCATCGCTCATAATGCAAGAGCACTGAAGACAGAAACCGATCGGGTGGGACTGAAAAGCTACATCTGTTCGAAAGAATTCGGCAGAAATCCGCTCGTAATTCAGACCATCATGAACGCTGGTATGAAGGAGGCTCTGGGGTACGATATCGAAGAAATCAAGGTACTTCACCGGTACGGGTTTCCCATAGCGCACGTCGGACATTTTGGGCAGATTCCGAACTCGGATCTGGATTGGGTGATGAGGGAAATCCATCCCGAGTTCATGACGATTTACTCGGTGGAAAAGGCGAAGAGGGTTTCCAAAATAGCTGCTGACCTTAAGACAAAACAAAAAGTCCTCGTGAAAGTCATCGCCGATCCGCGGCTTGAAAGACTTGCAACCGCAGCTGGATTCAGCGGCGACGACGCAATCAGCTTTACGAAGCAGCTTCAGCAAATGGAAAATCTAAAAGTCGCGGGTGTCACTTCCTATCCGGCAACCGACTTTTCTCTGATAACAAGGACTCATTCTCTTTCAGCCCCCTTCAAGGAAATGATGGAGGTGGCCAGGAGAATGGAAAAAGAATTAGGCGTTGATGTCGAGCAGGTTAACGCCTGTGGGAGAAACTGTGTAGCCAATTTGGAAATGACGGCCGCGAATGGCGGGACCGTCGTCGAACCAGGTCACGCGTTTCTTGGTACATTACCAAATCATTTGTTCGAGGATGACTCTCCCGAGCTTCCTGCTGTAGTGTAT
>JAPCJV010000037.1 GCA_027886785.1 Nitrososphaerota archaeon
AGGAACTAGACTCGGAATTTTGCTCGCGTCCAGGCCGTCGGCGATCGCAATATCCGATACAAATATGGGGACCTTGAAACTATTTGCAACCCTCAATAGATCGAGTAGAGCCCTGGGATACATCGGAGCTACGTTGATGCAAGCTGGGAAAAACGGCAGCTCGCTTTTGATTTTTCCCCCGAAAAATGAAACCTCCGTGTCCACGGTTTCGATTTCATGAAGCACTCTGCGTTTCAAAAGATAGTGTGCGAAAGCCGTCCGATTGCGCGAAAGGGTGGCCCCGGTCTCAGTCCCGCCAAAAACGTAACTTACCAGCTCCGGGCTGAGCAACTTCTTTGCCATTTGCTCATAGTCCTCAACCGATTTTAGCATCGATTTTTGGTCTGTTTCGATCGAAGTCAAGTATAGCGATTATGTCATCGAAATTTCTGGATGGTATTTCATCTTTCTCACTCTAGGCAAAACATCTATTACATGGGCTCGCCCAAATCAGAGGCACACTTTTTCGAGTGCAATTTCAGAATAGAGATGGGTCTTCTTGTATTCAAAAATTCAGCCCCGACTGAGAAAAGCAAAGCACTCCCAGTACATTCCTATGACGAGATCCGAGGCGTGGTACTTCATCAAGAGTCATTACAAAATGGTGCTATCCTCTCTTGATTCCTTCGGATTTCCTCACGCCTCCCCGATATGGTTCGTTGTTATCAATGAGAAGATCTATTTTCGAGCTCAACCGTACAAGAAGAAAATCAAAAACATCCTCAGCCGCCCCCAGGTGTGCGGAGTCATTGAAGATGGCGAAAAGTACACTGAACTTCGAGGGGTGATGATTCGGGGTCTCGCTAAGGTGGTCGACACCGACAAGGCTTTGCGAAAGCATGTCTTTGATTTACTAGCTGAAAAATATGCTTCTGTGCGGAATACTCAGAAATTTCCCAAGACCTGGCAAGAGACGTACGGAAAAGAGCACAGAGTTGTTGTGGAATTCAAGCCCACCAACATTGTATCTTGGGATAACAGAAAGTGGATCTCTTTAGGACAGAATGCCCGTCCAAGCGAGTAAATAAATTCAGAAAAATTAGAAACAGTGCATTTTCAATGAGTAGCTCGGTTTTATATGCCGAGTGCGACAGAGGGGCCGATGTTTTTCGCCACTGTCCTAATTTCTATTCTCAGCTGAGGTTTTTCAGTTGCGAATGCCCACACCAAAACAAGTTGAGCACTATCTCGCTTCTTTCTCGAAGCAAAAAACTGGGAAAAAAATTAAGGTTGTATATTTCGGCCCACTTTCTGATTATGAAACAAATAGCCACAGCAAAGCGGCCGAGATAAAACAAATGGGATATGGTGCACCGTACCTAATTGCATACAGAGAGGGAAAGGTGGAGAAAAAGGCAATCTTATCGACCATGAAAATTGGTCATGGATTCGGCCATGATTACAGAGCAGATAGAGTGGATAATTTGGTCTTGTCCTTTGACTCATGGAATAATCTGCCGGGACATTGCAAGGCGAGCGACCTGGGAGCTTTTGATCGACGGGATTCTTCCATGATTTCTCTTAGAGAGGCGGACGAGTTCTTCCTTCTTCGAAAAATGATAAAGGGCGTTGAGTATGCCAAGGATTTGGACAGAATCTTCTCTTCTGGTCTACTTGAGCACCGGGACGTCGATAGAGCCAGAGCGCTCGCTCAGTATCTGGTAAAAATCCACGCGAGAAAGAACTCGGGGGAAGAAAGAGAGGAATTTTACAAAAGGAAACTGCGAGACACCGTCGGTCACGGGGAGTGCATTTTCGGTCTCGCGGACAGCTATCCGGTTTCCGGCCAGAGTTATCTCAAAGATGGCGAACTGGCGGAAATAGAAAAGAAATGCGTGGAGCAAAGGTGGAAGCTGCGAAAATATTCATCTCGACTATCCCAAATTCATGGCGATTTTCATCCCTGGAACATTTTGTTTCAAGAGGATCCAAAAAGTCAAACGAAGTTTTCTGTACTTGATAGAAGCCGTGGGGAGTGGGGAGAACCTGCAGACGACGTATGTGCGCTCTCGATAAATTATCTCTTTTATTCCATCAGAAAATATGGCGAGATCAAAAAGGAATATTTGACGCTTTTCAACGAGTTCGTAGAAACTTACACCAGAGGGACGAAAGATGAAAATCTCTTTGAGGCGATGCCGTTGTTTTACGCATTTCGAGCTCTTGTGATAGCATCACCCATTTGGTATCCCGAACTATCCTCTGAAAACCGGAGAAAAATCTTCAATTTTGCCCAAAATATTCTGGATGATGGGCGTTTCGAACTTTCTAAAACAAACGAGTATTTTCAGGTTCGAGCTTGACATTGAAAAACGTAGAGTGGGTACCGGTTCTTAGAAGCGCGGCCCAAGCCGGTAAGAAGGCGATCCTCAGAAATTACGATCTTTCGAGCAGAAACAAAATTGTCAAGAGAGGAGTCGGCGGCGATATGACCTTAAGAATCGACGAAGCTTCGGAAACCGCAATTTACGATTCGCTGAAGAAACAACTTGGCAAGGAGTCTTTCGTTTTCTTGTCGGAAGAAATTGGGGAAGTGAACGTGCGAACAAACACGAAGGAACCAGTTATTGTGTGCGATCCACTGGACGGATCTCATAACGCCCAAGTCGGCATTCCGCTTTTCGCCGTTGCGTTGTCAGTAATCATGCCAAAAAATCACGGGAGGTCCTTTGACTCTGTAATTGCTTCAATCATCTTGAGCATCAAGACTGACGATGAATACACTGCGGAAAAAGGAAAGGGTGCATACCACAATGGGAAAAAATTGGAGAGACGCAAAAGCTCTTCATCCAAAATCAATACGCTGCTTGTGGAAACTGGGGATGTCGATTATTTTCGTGAAAGGATTCTGGAAAAGCTCACTTCAAAGGAGGTATACAAAACGCGTCTCCTTGGAAGCGCGGCCTTGAGTCTTTGCCTTTTGGCGGACGGATCGGCAGACGCGATGATCTTTGCCCAGCCGGGAGGAGCTAGAACGATCGATTCCCCCGCGGGTTATTTGATCGCAACAGAAGCTGGTTGTACTTTTTCGGACTTGACAAAACACCGGAAAGTGAGTGATATAGAAGTCGGGTTTGATTCAAGAGTGGATCTTCTTGGGACTTCCAGTCCTAGAATCTATCGAATGCTCGAGAAAAGACTAGGGCAGATTTCTTGACGAAGGTCGCCACCGTTGTCTGGTTTTGCGGTCTCCCGGGTTCGGGAAAAACAACGATAGCGAAAGGCGTCCTCGAGGCAATTACCCGCGCAAAACCTTCTCTAGACTTAACTCTCGTTTCTATGGATTCAATCCGCCAGAAGATCTTTCCGAATCCAACTTACTCTGACGAAGAAAGAGATACTGCCTATCGAGCTCTCGTACTTTTAGCGAGTTTACTTTCAAGCTACGGAATACCAGTTCTGCTGGACGCAACCGGTCATAAGAAAGTCTGGAGAGACCTTGCGAGAAAGGAATGTGCGCGATTTGTAGAAGTGTACATAAAATGCCCAATTGAAATATGCATAGAACGTGAAACAAAGAGGATGGACGGAGCCACCGGCATTAGGAGAACACTATACCTAGACGCACTGGACCGGCTGAAATCGGGAAAGAAAGAAAAGGGCCTTGGCAAAGTTCCCGGGGTGGACGAGCCATTTGAGGAGTACGAAAGTCCGGAGATAACGTTAGATTCTTCTCGGGAGGATCCGAAAATTCTCGCAGACAAAACCCTCAGGGGACTTTCGAAGTTCGATCCGGAAATATTTTCAATTAGTTAGTATTTTTTGAAATTATTACAAGATAGGTGAGAAAATTTCAGGATTGTTCCAAATTATATCTGATTCGCTGGAAAAAGTTATATCGCGTCTCGAGAAATTAGTTTCTGTTTTTTCGAGATGAGCCGCGATTCTCAAGAAATTTTGCAAGTAATTTTTGCTGACGGCCATCTTGAGGAGTCGCTCGAGCCAAAGCTTGCAGAGTCCGAGCTCAAGAAAATGTATCGCGCCATGAGCATGACAAGGGCGTTCGACAGCAAGTCGCTCAACATGCAGAGACAGGGGCGGATCGGATTTTATGTCCCCTCAGCAGGTCAGGAAGCGGCGCAGATCGGGAGCGCTTATGCGCTAAGAGAAGATGATTGGGTTCTCCCGACCTATCGCGACACGGGAGTGGCAATTTACAGAGGAATCCCCATGTCACTCCTGTTTGCGCATCTCATGGGAAACAGCCAGGACGTGATGATGGGGCGGCAAATGCCCAATCACTGGGGGTACAAACAGATCAATTTTGTGAGCGTCGCAGCAACCATTGCTGCCCACCTTCCAGTGGCGACTGGAATCGCGATGGGAATGAAATTGAAGCATGAAGACAGAGTAGCAATGGCGTACCACGGGGATGGGGCGACTTCTGAAGGCGATTTTCACGCAGCGTATAATTTTGCAGGGGTCTTCAAATCTCCTGTTGTGTTCATCTGCGAAAATAATGGGTGGGCGATCTCCCTCCCCGCATCTCGGCAGACGGCATCAACGTCCTTTGCTGAAAAGGCGAGAGCGTACGGTTTTAGAGGAGTGAGGGTGGATGGTAACGATGTGCTTGCGGTATACAAGGCTGCAAGGGATGCGGTTGACAGGGCGAGACGCGGCGCAGGTCCATCCATGGTGGAATGCCTCACATACAGAATGGGTCCCCACAGTACCAGCGACGATCCAAACAGATACAGGACAAAGGAAGAGATTGAAGATTGGAAAAGAAAAGACCCCATAGAGCGATTCCGAGTTTATCTCGAGAAGAGAGGGTATTGGACGAAAGACTACGAAGAGTCTCTGAAGAGAGAGATCGATTCTGAGATTAGCAATGCCATAAAAGAACAGGAGCGAGTACCTCTCCCGGAAATTCAGACAATGTTCGAAGACGTGTATTCTGAGATGCCTTGGAATGTGAAAGAGCAACTCCAAGAAGAGGAGGAGTCCTAGTATTTTGCCGGTAATCAATATCGTTCAGGCCGTTAACCAAGCTCTCAGGGAAGAGATGCGCAGGGACGATCGGATCATTGTCTTGGGCGAGGATGTGGGAAAAGACGGCGGAGTGTTTAGAGCTACGGAAGGTTTGTACGATGAATTTGGAGGAGATCGAGTGATCGATACTCCTCTCGCCGAATCGGGAATTATCGGAACCGCGATCGGCATGGCGGTGTACGGGTTAAATCCAGTTCCAGAAATCCAGTTCTTAGATTTCATTTATCCAGCGTTTGACCAGATCGTCACAAACCTGGCAAAACTCCGCTACCGCTCTGGTGGACAGTACTCGTGTCACATGGTGGTAAGAGCGCCTTACGGGGGAGGGATTAAGGGCGGGCACTATCACTCGCAGAGCAGTGAGGCTTATTTTTGCCACACTGCTGGTCTGAAAGTGGTCATCCCCGCGACACCTTACGACACCAAAGGGCTTCTACTCGCTTGTCTGCGGGATGAGGATCCAATCATCTTTCTAGAGCCGAAACGGATCTACAGGGCAGTGAAGGGCGAGGTCCCCGACGGAGATTTTACGGTTCCCATCGGCAAAGCGAAAATTGCAAGGGAAGGGAGGGATGTATCGATTTTTGTGTACGGTGCGATGCTGCACGTGGCGCTGGAAGCAGCGGAATCAGCTACCAAGAACGGGATTCAAATTGAAGTGGTGGATCTGCGTACCTTGGTTCCTCTCGATATTGACGCGGTTCTGGAGTCAGTGAAAAAAACAGGGAGAGTGATCATCCTTCATGAGGCACCAAAAACTGGCGGATTCGGAGCGGAAATCGCGGCTTTGATCTCCGAAAAAGCGATCGAATATCTAAAGGGACCGATAATTAGGGTTGCGGGATACGATACTCCTTTCCCATATACACTTGAAGATCACTACATGCCTAATGCGGAAAGGGTTCTGAAAGCAGTTAACAAAATAATGCAGTACTAGTTAGGGCGTCTTTCGGAAAGCTTCAAGATTTCTTCCCACTGCTCTTTGGTCACCGGCATCACAGACAGTCTGGATATTTTCACGAGCAGAAAATCTTTGAACTTTGCACTTGATTTGATCTCGCGAAGCGATACCGGATTTTTCAATTTTCTAACTGGAACCACCTTTACTCCCACTTCCTTTGAGGTGGCAAGATCTGATTTTTTGTCGGCAGAGTACGCATCGGCGTCGGCTCTCATGATGCCTACAACGGATTTCTCATCGCCGGTGTGATAGTAGAAAATTTGGTCGCCCTTCTTCACTTCTCTAAGATGTTTTAGGGCGAGATTGTTGTGTACTCCTTCCCAAGCGGTGCTGCCGTCTTTCACCAGATCATCGTACGAATAATGATCGGGTTCTTCTTTGAATAGCCAGTACATGCTCTTTGTTCAGTCTGAGTTAATGTATGTAAAATCTTATCTTGAAAGAGAGGAGCGAAAATCAATCCAACAACAATGTGCCCAAGTCCCGAACCGCGGCCTGCTTCAATTCCTGCGGGGTTAATTCCTTTTTCGCCCATACCTCTTCTAATATCGGATAACTGGAGATCTCTTTCTGGCCGAAACTTATGGGCCCCTCTGTGACAGGAAACAGCAGCGCTCTGTACCATCCCAGAATCGGGTTGATCTCGATTTCTCCAGGGGAACAAAAAGTCTTCCTTATTTTGACCTCAAGAGAATCTTGAGTCTCGACGAGATCGATCGTATTTCCGAACGATTTGCTCATTTTTCTTTTGCCGTCCGTACCCTGCAAGATCACTTTGGAGTGAATCGCAACTGGAGTCGGGTACCCCAATTTCTTCAAATTTTCAATAGCAAGCACGTGCACCTTTCTCTGGTCGATCGCGCCCACCGCGACGTTCACTCCTAGTTCGCCAATGTCCAGAACTTGCATCAGAGGATAAATGAGCGAGGAAGTCATTCTGCTCACCGAAGACTTGCTGATTTCGTCCATACTTTTTTCAGCTTCAGTGAAATTGATCACTCGGGATAATCTCAGCATCTGGATGAAGTACTTTTGATCCTCGAACTCGGTACCGAATTTGTACTCCAGCTTTCCCCCAATCCCCATTTTTGCTGCAATCTTTTCGAGCATCTCCTTATCGCCTAAAGCGAATTTCTTGATTTCACTCATCTCGCCCTTGTCGTTTGCGAGCGCATGGAGATCTGCGAGAAGAATAATTGCCCTAAAACCATGCTTCGCCAGTTTGAAAACCGGAATGGAGGCGCTCAGGTTTCCAATGTGAAAGACGTTACTCGGCTCAAAACCGATGTACGTGACCGGCTTTGGTAATTCATTGACGATTTTGGTAAGTCTTTCTTCGGTCAGGATCTCGATATCCTGCCGCCTCAGATCGGCAATAACCTCTTCAGCGATCACGTTCGACTCTTCTTAGAAATGGTTTCTTTGCGTACTTTATTTAAATTGAGTCCGCTCGGTCTGAATTATTTTTCGAAAAAATCAGTGGATTCTCAAAAGAAAATCACGAATGATCGCCAAAGTCATCCCCCAAATTACATGCTTATCCTGATAAATGAACGCAGGAACTTGAAAAGTAGTTCCGTCTCTCGTGATCGTATGTATGGATAAATTGTTTTGATCCATAAAATACGAAATCGGAATCCAAAAATATTCCACAATTTCCACCCCATCAATTTCAACGTCGACGGGTTGATGCAGGAACGCTACGAAAGGGGAAACCTTGATGCTAAGGTTGCCCGGAACAACTTGATTCAATGACAAAAGCTCAAGAGAACTCAAATCGATTTTAGTTTCCTCGCTTACTTCGCGGATCACAGTTTCCTCAGCGGTTTCGCCAGGTCGCGATCTCCCCCCTGGGAATGCCATCTGTCCGGACCAAGGATCCCGCGTTGAAACATTCCGTTGTAAAAGAAGAATTTCTGGGGATGTGGCCGAGGAAATTTCTCTTACAATCAGACAGACTGAAGCTGCTGGAAGGTACTCAAATTCTTTGCCCGTTAGTTTGGATGCGGGATTCTTGCGAATGGAATCTGAGAGGATTTTTTCGAGAATCGATATTCCCAATGAGTGAGATTGGTTCTTTCCCGAACTAGCCAAGTTATGATTCCAGTTCTCTATCGCTTATTTGAATCGTCCCCGCTATTCTATTTCAGATAAGCTTTTGAGCTGAAAATAGAGCAAGTCGAATCAAGCGTCCAACGGCGACTAGAAAGGAAGTTTCAAGTTCTTGATTGAATTTTTGTCGATTGCTCTGGCGTTAGGCTTCGGCGCCTCTTCTTTGGACGTGACGGGGTTATTTGAATTCGCGGCCGGTCTCGTTGCATTTTTCTTCATCATTGTTGGAGTACTGATCTTCATTTTCGTGTATGACAACCTGCGCCGACAAAAGAGAGCTTCCTCCGCTACTACGACCTGAACCTCTTACAGATTTGGAACTTGCAGTGCCTAATCCCTCAGGTAGAGATATTACCAAGCTCCTACCAAGATCTACTTTCTGGTCGATTTCGTCACGCAGACTTCTCTGGATTCTTTTAGGCTCCTAGATTCTCACGTCGAAAATAGGTATCGTGAGCTAGGCTGGAGTGAGCTCACTCCGATCCAGCAGAAATCCTACCGGCTCCTTCTAAGGGGCAGGAGTGCGCTGCTAGTGGCCCCCACCGGCTCCGGAAAGACCGAAGCCGCCGTGATTTCGATCTTTGCCCGGGTCGCTTCTATGCGGGATCGGAAGGATGCGCAGGGGGTTCGGGTGCTCTACATTACGCCACTGAGAGCGCTCAACAATGACATTTTCAAAAGGCTGATTGCATACGCGCAGGCAGAAGGGCTCAAGGCGGAAATTCGCCATGGGGATACGTCGTCCTATGCTAGGCAGAAAATGCTCCTCTCCCCTCCAGATGTTCTGATCACTACCCCCGAAACGCTTGGAATTTTGCTCGTAAGTAGAAAATTCAAGGCGCATCTGGCATCGCTCGAATGCGTCGTAATTGACGAGCTCCATGAGCTCCTCGGGAACGAACGCGGGTCTCATCTATCAGTGAGTCTGGAAAGATTGCAAAGGATTTCCAGGCACCCTGAAATCATGCGGGTGGGCTTATCCGCAACGGTCGGGGATCCCGACGAAGCGGGAAAATTCCTTTCCGGAGAACATAGCAAGTGCGCCGTAGTTACAGATAACGAGGCGAGAGGGTACGACGTCAAAGTTCGCTATGTGGGGGGGAACCTTGCCGGCCTCGCTCAGAAAATTCTGGATTACATTGCGGAGGAGAATGGCCGGGACAAGAGTACTCTTGTTTTCACGAACACCCGAGATGAAGCCGAATTCCTCGGCGCGGTGCTGAAGGCAAAATCGCCCTCGATTCCGGTAGAGGTACATCATGGGTCACTATCCAAGGAAAGCAGAGAAACGACCGAGGGAATGCTAAGGAGCGGGGACGCTGGAATAGTGGTCTGCACCTCCTCCCTTGAATTAGGGCTGGACATCGGTGCCGTAAATCTAGTGGTACAGGTAGGTTCGTCTCGACAGGCAACCAAACTGATCCAAAGAGTGGGTCGGAGCCGCCACAAGATGAGACTTAGGGCGGTCGGAGCGATCATTACCAACCGTCTAGATGACGAGCTAGAATCGCTTGCACTGCTTGAACGAGTGGAAAAACACTCTCTTGAA